>DATLQY010000246.1:0-3445 GCA_035534975.1 Pirellulales bacterium | reverse complement strand
AATTATCCTACGCGCGGCCCGCTTCGACACTAACCCGCAGCGCAAGCAAGGCACGCAACCTCGCTTGCGCTTCGGGTTAGTGTGCACTGATGTCTCATTTTCGACCGCGTGAAACATGAACTCAGACAAACAAGCCATGTCGTCCAAGCACGATTCGAATTCCGGCCCCAAACCGCAACCGGCCGTCCGCTATTTCGGGGTGATCTTCAGCGCCTCGATCATGGTCTTGGTGGGCGTTTGGATCTACTTTCTTGTTGGAGGTTCGGCGGTCAACGTCTTCACCAAAGCGGTGATTACGGCGGCCATCATCGGGGTCATGGCGTTCGTCTGGCGTGTGCATCGATGGCGCCAACAAAAGGCGCTCGAATTGCTGCAACGTTGGGCGGACAAGGGCGACTCCCCACCGACCCGACCTCCCCGTCGCTAACCACCGCTGCCGCCCGAGCTTCCTCACAGAGCAACCGGCCGGGGACCTCCCGCGGGAACCTATTGATGAAACCCACGTTGCTCGGCCTCATGCCCTTTCGACAATCGGCATTCGCAATTCTCGGTTGCTCGTTGACGATCGCCACGATCGCGTTTCCCGCAGCGGCGCAAACGCCCGCGGGCAACCGGGCCAGGGACGACGACTACGACCGGGCCCAGGTCGGCCGCCGTCAGGACGGAAAGATCGTCGTGCCGACCAACCAGGTCCTTTCGCCCTTTGGACGCCAGGTGGCCTTTGCGGGGCGACCGACCGACTTGGCGCTGGGGCCCGGCGGCCGCTTTCTCGCGGTGCTCGGTCGCGACAGCGTGTCGGTGATCGACGTCGAGGCCGGTGAGGTGATCCAGACGGTGGCCCACCCGAGCGGAAGTTACAAGGGCCTGGTCTACTCGCCCGACGGGTGTACGCTCTACGCATCGAATGCCCGCGGCACGATCGGCGCATTCGACGTGGCCCAGGACGGCCGGCTCAAATTGCGACACTCGGTGAAGTTGCGTGCCGACCGCGAGCGCAATGCCTTGCCCGCCGGCCTGGCGGTGAGCGCCGACGGCGCCACGCTCTACGCCGCCTTGAACCTGAATAATACGCTGGCCGAGATCGACCCGGTCCAGCCCCGTGTCAAACGCGAATTCGCCGTGGGCAGCGCGCCCTTCGACGTCGTTCTCGTCGGCTCGAAGGCTTACGTCAGCAACTGGGCTGGGCGTCACCCGGGCGAGGGTGACCGGTCCGGTCCGTCGGGCGTTGGCACGCGGGTCCGCGTCGACGAGCGGCAAATCGCCTCCGATGGTTCGGTGTCGGTGGTGGACCTGGAAGCGGGAAGAGAAGTCAAGCAAATCGTCGTCGGTCTGCACCCATCGGGATTGGCTGCCTCGCCCGACGGCCGTTTCGTCTCGGTCGCCAACGCCAATAGCGACACGGTTTCCGTGATCGACACCCGAAGCGATGAGGTGGTCGAGACGATATCGACCCGACCCGTCGAGAAGCTGCTTTTCGGTAGCGCACCCAACGCGCTGGCCTTCAACGGCGACGGCCGCAAGCTGTTCGTCGCCAACGGTACGAACAACGCCGTGGCCGTGATCTCGTTCGATCCGCCCCGGAGCGAGCTTTTGGGTTGTTTTCCGACCGGTTGGTACCCGGCCGGAGTGGTGTTCGACGCGGCGCGCGACGCGCTCTACGTGGCCAACATCAAGGGGGTCGGCTCGCGTCACGCGGGCTGGAAGGGGAACCGGTTCGTCAACAAGCAAGTCGCGTTCGGGTACAACTCGCACGACTACCTGGGCACGGTCTCGCTCGTGCCGCCGGCGGCGATCGCCGACCTGGCGGGGCCGACCCGGGCCGTTTTGGCGAACAACCGCGAGACCGCGGCCAAGAGCGCGCTGGCGCCGCCGCGGGCCAACGCGGCCCCACGGCCGGTACCCGAACGGCACGGCGAGCCGTCGCATTTCAAGCACGTGCTCTACGTCATCAAGGAGAACCGCACCTACGACCAGGTGCTGGGCGACGTCGAGCGCGGCGAAGGCGATCCGGCGTTGTGCATTTTCGGCCGCGACGTCACGCCGAATCACCACAAGCTGGTCGACGAGTTCGTGCTGTTGGACAACTTCTATTGCAGCGGCACGCTCAGCGCCGACGGCCACCAGTGGGCCATGGAAGCCTACGTGACCGATTACATCGAAAAAGCCTACAACGGCTGGCCGCGGAGTTACCCGTACGACGGTGGCGACGCGCTGGCGTACGCGTCGAGCGGCTTTCTCTGGGACAACGCGCTGGCCCACGGCCGATCGCTACGAGTCTATGGCGAATTCGTCGATGCGACGGTGCGCTGGAAGGATCCCCTGCGCAAGGGGGCGCCCCAGTTTCTCGACTGCTACCACGACTTCGTCGACGGCACCGGCCTGATCGAAGTGCTGGCCAAGGCCCGGATCGAAACCATCTCGCCCCATATCTGTCCCACGGCCATCGGCTTTCCCGGCACGGTGCCCGACATTCATCGGGCCGACCAGTTCATCCGCGAACTGGCCGAATACGAGCGCCAGGGAAACCTCCCGAACCTCCTGATCGTGCTCCTGCCGAACGACCACACCGACGGCACCAAGCCGAAAATGCCCACACCCCGGGCCTGCGTGGCCGACAACGACCTGGCGCTAGGCCGCGTCGTCGAGGCGGTGAGCCACAGCCGCTTCTGGAATGAGATGTGCATCTTCGTCGTCGAGGACGATCCGCAAGCCGGGTTCGACCACATCGACGGGCACCGCACGGTGGCGATGGTGGCCAGTCCCTACACTCGCCGCCGCGTGGTCGACAGCACGAACTACAACCAGACGAGCATGGTCCGCACGATCGAGCTGGTCCTTGGCTTGCCCCCGATGAACCAGCTCGACGCCTCGGCCACGCCCATGGGAAGCTGTTTCACCGACGCGCCCGACTTCACACCGTACGACTCTGTTGCGAACCTGGTGCCGCTCGACGAGCTCAACCCCGAGGTGACCGGCATTCGCGACCCGGCGCAGTTGCGCTGGGCGCTGGCATCGCTGGAACTGCCGCTGGACGACGTCGACGAGGCCGACGAAGACACGCTCAATCACATCCTCTGGCACGCCGTCCGCGGCCGCGACGACACCTACCCCGCCTGGGCGGTGTCGGCGGAGGAAGAAGACGAAGATGAAGGCGACGACGATTGATCATTGATGAGTTGACGAATCAATCCACTAGGAAGGACAGGCAGAAATAACGCAACGGCTCGCTTAAAGGCTAGGATCGTCGTATCCGGTTCTGTAGGGAACGCCCTCCGTGGCGTTCCGAGAAGCTGGGGCGACGTCATCTGGCTGGACACGGAACGCCACGGAGGCAATCCTGTTCGGCACGAGATTTTATCCGGCTTTAGCGGGGGCGTGGAAGGCGCATGCTAGCGTTTCGTAGAGTTTATGGAAGCAGGAATACTGGCGCAGCAATCGCCGCGGT
>DATLQY010000245.1:0-5052 GCA_035534975.1 Pirellulales bacterium | reverse complement strand
CGCCTGGGTCTTCGGCGGCGTGCGGTTGATCTCGTCGGCCAGGATTACGTTGGCGAAGATGGGGCCCTTGACGAACTGCATCGTGCGATGGCCGTCGGCGGCCTGCTCCAGGATCTCGGTGCCGGTAATGTCGGCGGGCATCAGATCGGGTGTGAATTGGATGCGTTGGAACTTGAGGTGGAAGATCTGCGCGATGGAACGCACGAGCAAGGTCTTCGCCAGCCCCGGAGCACCCGTGATCAGGCAATGCCCGCCCGCAAACAGGCTGATCAAGAGCTGCTCGACCACCTCCTTTTGACCGACGATCACCTTCGACAGCTCGATGTCGATGCGGCCGCGGCTGGCGCGGATCTGTTCGACGACTTGTTGCTCGACGTCGTAGGCGTCGACTTCAGTTGCCACGGGAGGTTGCTCCACGGATCTTCTTGATTCAAATCGGAAATCTAGTTTATTCCTCCACGGCATGGACCATGCCATGCCACCGGCTCGCCCGGTGGTCCGTGACGTTGGCTGCTAATCGAGCGCGTCGCCTCCCTCCGTTTCTTCCGTCCGCCGCCCCCTCGCTGCCATCGGCAGCGAAGGGGCGGCGGTCTTGATGGAAAGTGAAAAGAACGGAAGTGGCCCGCTGTTGGTAGCCGCCAGCGTGACGCTCCATCGGGCAAGCCGATGGCATCTTTTGAAATCGCCGCGCGTTGCCGAACGAAAACGTGTTCAAGACTTTGGTGTGATTCATCCCCATCCACTCCGATTTTGCGCAAGCCGGTCCCACGCGAGCTCGTAGACCATCAATCCACAATTGACTGATCCTTAGTGGGTCATCGCATACGTCAAAATGTTGATCCCCAAAGGGTACGCCCATTTCTCGGACATTTCCTTGAAGTAGTTCGGATCCTCCCCCTCGCGTTCCCAACCGTCGCCCAGGTCGGTGTTGTGGCAAATGATTACCATGATCCGCTGCTTGTCGTCGAAGATCGCCCGGTAGTGCGGCTCCTGGGCATCAGGCCGTTCCGACGTGTAGCCGCCGTACCAGGCGTGGATGCTGGGGACCTGCGGCTTCTTTTTCAGGTCGTAGACGCAATGGAAGATCTCGTGGTCCAACGGCAGCTCGACGGGCTTGCGATCGGGAAAGATACGCTCGAGCTGCTCATTGAAAACCGACCACTCGAATTCGCCCCAGAAGTCGTCGACCATCAGGAAGCCGCCGTTGAGCAGATAACGGCGCAGCGCCGCCACCTCGGCGTCGTCGAGCCACATGCCGCGTCCCGGTTCGACGAGGTAGATGAAGGGATAATCGAAAAGCTCGTCGTCGGTCAGTTCCAGGACCTTTCCTTTGGGGTCGACTTCCAGCGCCGTCAATTCGTGCAGCCGGTACGAGAAGTTCAGGTCGCTGTCGGGATAGTCGACCCGCCAGCTCCATCCGCCGTACCATCCGCCGCGCCCCGCCGATGTGTACCTGATCCGCGCGAACGTAAACACGTCGTCCTTGAACTCAGGGTCGACATCCCACTCCGGCACACCGCCGCGATCGACACCGCCGCGATCGACCTGCTCCGCTGGGAAACCGCCCTCTCCGCCCCGCCACCGTTGTGCCACGGCCAGGGCGCCAACCGATAGCGACAATGCCAGCGCCGCGAGCAGCCAAGCGCCGTGGCGGCCGTGGGGTACCCGCTCGAATAACCTGGTCGGCCACCTGCATTTCATGGCTGTTTCTCCAAGATCGGCGAGACGGGCGAGACGGGAAGCGAGTCGGACGTTGCGCGACCGTTGGAGCCGCTTCGCTCCGCGCCGGGTTCGCGTCGCTCGATTTCAGCTACGATTTCGAGCAATTTACGGTGCGCTTCACGGTAACGGGGCGCTTCTTCCAGCGACTCCAGCGCGTGCCGCTTGGCGCCGTTCAGGTCGCCCGCGCGGTCAAGCAGTACCGCCAGGCGGAAATGAAGTTCGGCCGGGTCGATCGGCTCCAACTGCAACAAGGCGCGATAGTCCTCGATGGCCAGCGCGTCGGCGCCGGTATGTTCGGCGGCCTCCGCGAGGGTGCGGTGCGGTGCTCGTTGTAACGGGTCGACCGCCAGCACGCGTAAAGCGTACTTCAGCGTTGCCGGCCAATCTTCGGCTTGTGCGCAGATCTCGGCCAAACGCATGAAAGCGTCGGCATCGTCAGCCGACAAGGCCGCCAGTTTCTCCAATACCGCGCGCTCGCGCTGGGTTTGGCCCAGTTCACGGTGGATGATGGCCAAGGAGGCGTAAGGGTTGCCTCGGCCGCCGTTGCCGGGGTAAAGCCGCGCCATTTCTTCCAGCGGCGCCGTCGCCGCCTGCCAGCGCTTCTCGACCATGAATTGCTTCGCCAGTTGCGCCAGCGCCTGGTAGTTGGTCGGATGTTTCTTGACCCACAAGGCCAGGGTCGCCGTGTCGCTGGCCAACGGCAGTTCAGGGGCGGACCAGTCGGCTTCGGGCGCCATGTCGTTGGCCCTTTTCCGGACGAAATCGGCGAATTCCTGATCGAGCGCCGCCAGCGAGCCGGTATAGCGAACCAGCGACTCGTTGATCGGCATGCCCGCCCCCAGGTCGACCAGCACGTACTTCAGCGTCTCGATCCCGTACTTCTCCACCATGTACTCGACCAGCAGCGACGATTCGTAGTACGCGAACTGCAAGTCGAGCGGCGAGCGTGCGTGCAGGAACGCCCCGCTGAGCCGGCTGACGGGCGTCAACTCGTCGCCCAGCATCAATTCGCGGAAGCGGGGATTGATCGCCTGGCCCCACGTGGGGTCGGCCTGACGTTCTTCGTAAACCGAGATCCCTTCGCTCAGCCAGCGCGGCATTTTGTTGTTCGTCTTCTTGAGCGTGACGACGTGGCAGAACTCGTGCCACAGCGTCGCTTGCCAATTGGCCGGGTGCTCGGCCTGCGAGGCCGGGCTGTTGGCCGTGATCACGCGGCCGAAGCAAACGCCCAGGAAGCCCGCCCCGCCCGGCATCCCGAAGGTGCGGATCGCGAAATCCTGCTGACGCGGAAACAGCTCGACGATGACCGGCTCGTCCACGGCCACTTCGTACTTCGCGCACAATTGCTCGCTGGCACGTCGCAACAAGTCGAGCACCCGCGGGCCGTAAATCTTCGCTTCGCGCGCTTCCATCCGCACCAGGAAGCCGTCGCCGGCGAGTGTGACGAACTTGGCCAGGTGCTCCTTCAGGGTGACGAGGTTGTGGGCCACGATGTTGTACCCGTCCTGGTCGTAAACGTCGAAAGCCAACTGCCAGCCTTCGGTCTCGTCGCCGAGCCGCAACAGGTCCTGAGCAAGCTGCGCCTTGGCGGGCAGGTAATCGGGATCGAATTGCAGTGCCTGTCGCTGGTAGCTGGCCCCTTCGGCGAAGCGGTACTTTTGCGAGAGTTTCTTACCGATGAGATGGTCGACCTGCGGGTTCGTCGTCCAGTGCCGCAGCCCGGCAAGGCGGCAGCGGTCTTCGTCTTCGGGCAAGTTCCGCAAGTGGGCCAGCACCGCCTGGTAGGCCCATGCCTTCGGCTCGTCGGGGTTGATCCGGCGGACGCGGTCGAGCGTATCCTGCGCCTCGTCGTAGCGTTCCACATCGATCTGGCCGTCGGCCACCCAGAGCAAGCTATCGACGTGGTTCGGGTTGGCGGCCAGGGCGGCCGCCAGCGCGACCTTCGATTTCTGCTCGTCGCTGGGTGCCAATGCGCGCGCCAAGCCAAAGTGCGCTTCCGGTTCGCCGCCGTCGAGACGCGCCGCCTTTTCGAAAGCTTCGGCCGCCAGCGCAAAGTCGTTTTTTTCCAAGGCCAGCTCGCCGCTGGCGAGGTACACCGCAATCGTGTCAGGCCGCTGTTTCTTGACGGGCGTGAACAGTCCGTCGAGCACTTTCTTGGGATCGACACCTTGGCTCAGTTGGACCCGCCCCAAGACGACCAAATGGATCGGATTGCGAAAATGGCTGGGCGATCGCTTCGCCATTTCGGCGATCTGCTCGAGCATCTGCGTTGCGCGTTGGGGGTCGTCGTTGAAGCGGCAGACGTCGTGTCCGATCCAGCGCAGTCGGACACCGTAGGGAAACCGCGGCAGCGCCGCGTCGAGGGTCTTGGCGGCGTCGCCGTAGCGGCCCAGCGCCAACTCGGCCTTCAGTTTCAGCTCCGGCCAGATTTCCTGTTCGGCGCCGTCGCCGATCGCCTTGGTCGCGGTGTCGACGCATTCGGCGTACTTGCCCGCCTGAAACAGTCGTTCGGCCTGGGCCCATTCAGGCGGCGTCGGCTCGGCCGAGCAGGCGAGGGTTTCAGCGAGGATCAACCACAGGCACGCGGCGGTGGACGCGGGCACGAACCTCAACCGGAAACGTGTTCGCCCGTAAGCAAAGACGACTGGCCTGTCGGAGGCGATGCATGCGACGTGAGTGTCCACCGTCTGAGACCTTTCGCAGTAATGTTGCGGCCTGTGGCCGCGCAGGCACCGGGGTATCCGCCGAGGGCGTAACAATACGTCGCTCGACGCGTGCCACGCCGATTCTACCGCAAATCGACGTCCGGCGCAACCACGAGGCGCGGTTTTTCGACGTCAAAGCCGGAGGCATCACTACCCGATCTGCCGCCGGCCAGCGTGGGCCGAAAACGTCCGCGCCGTACCTTGCAGGATCGCCAAACTGTGGAAACCCCCCCTTATTCACTTTTGGCACGGTGTTTGCGGCGTTCGCGACCAACATCGGGCAAATCTTCGAGATAGAGGAATCCTCCCATGCGGACCGAACATGCGCCACCGGGGCCGAAACCCAACGCGGACGACGCTTCGACTTTCCACGACCGTCCCTCCGTGGACGTGTTGCCCTGGGCCGATCCGTACATTGCACAACTCTTTGAGCGGCCACTCACCGCGCCACGCGGCCCTCGGCGGTGGCCCAACGCTACAGCGGTCGTTCGTCGCTCACCTTAGTCCACCGCTACCATGGCCGCTTCTCCCTGACAGCAAAAGGCGACCGGTACCGGGGGCTTTCATCAGGGAGAGGAATTGCAAAATGGATAGAGACAAGGAGGTTCGCCAGCCGAAGACGGCC
>DATLQY010000244.1:0-5391 GCA_035534975.1 Pirellulales bacterium | reverse complement strand
TCTGCGTCTCTGATCTCTGACCTCTGGGGGGTGCAGGGGGGCATCCCCCCTGCTCGCGAGAAAATCTATGGACGCGCCTTCCTCGCCGCTGTTCGTCAAGACGCACGATTTCTTGCTTTGGCTGCTCAAACACACGCAACGTTTCCCAAAGAATCTCCGGCACTCCTACACGCTGAAGTTGGAAAATCTGGCGTTCGAGTTTCAGGAGGCGATTCTGATGGCGAACTCGGTGCGTGGGCGCGAGCGGAGCAGCTTTCTGCGGCAGGCCGACGGAAAACTCGTTTGCCTTCGGGCCATGCTTCGGCTAGCCTATGATTTGGATTTGCTCGCCGGCACGCAGGTGAAGTACGCCGCCGAGCGTGTGGATGAGTTGGGGCGATTGTTGGGGGCCTGGAGAAAGGGGACGGACCGCTAAACGCCGGGTCCGGCCGCGTGCTTCGCGGTGGCGCGTTCAACAACAACGCGTCCAACTGTCGTTCCGCGAACCGCAACGACAACCACCCGATGAACCGCAACAACAACAACGGGTTTCGGGTGTTGTGTGGCCGTTAGTCTCGTTCGTTCCAATCGTCGTTCGTAGTTTTGCCCGATGCCGGATCTGCACCGCCAAAGCGCGGCCAGCACACCCGGCCAGTGCCAAGAAGACGACACGGTCCGTATCCTGTGTACCCGACCCGGCCGCTCTACAATGGGCGTGGCCGGGCGACGGGGCCAAAGCCGCGGTGGCGGGCGGGGTCTGGTAGCCCAGGTGCGAAGGCCCCCGCCCGCCTTTTTTGTCCAGCGACATGGCCCAAACCTACGCCAATCTCTGGCCCGGCCTGGTGGGCTGGGAAAACCTGCTCGCGGCGTACCAGAAGTGCCGCCGGCGAAAGCGGTACAAGCCTGAGGCGGTGGCATTCGACGCGGCCTGGGAGACGAACCTGCTGGAACTGTCGCGGGACCTTCGCCGCGGCGACTACCAGCCCGGCGAGTACCGGCATTTCGAGGTCTTCGAGCCGAAGCGGCGCACGATCAGCGCCGCGCCGTTTCGTGACCGCGTGGTCCACCACGCTCTGGTGCGCGTGCTCGAACCCATCTTCGAGCGCCGGTTCATCTTCGACAGCTACGCCTGCCGCAAGGGGAAGGGCACGCATGCGGCACTGCACCGCGCGCAGCACTACCTCCGCCGCTGGCCGTTCTACTTGAAGACCGACATCGTGAAGTTCTACCCCAACGTCGATCATGACATCTTGCTCCGCGTCTTGGTGCGACTCATACGCGACGAGCGGGTCGTCGCCCTGATCCAACAGATCGTGGCTTCCGGCGCGGCCGTCGGCGTGGAGAATGCCCAGCCACAGTATTTCGCGGGCGACGACCTGTTCGTCGCGCTGCGTCCGCGCGGTTTGCCGATCGGAAACCTCACCAGCCAGTTTTTTGCCAACGTATTGCTCGACGACGCCGACCATTACGTCAAGGAGTTGTTGCGCGCGCCAGGCTATGTGCGCTACGCCGACGACATGGTGTTGTTCGCAGCCAGCAAGACCCAGTTGTGGGAGCACCGCGATGCGCTGGCGTCGCGCCTGGCTGAAATGCGGCTCAAGCTCCACACGGGCAAGACGCAAGTCCGGCCGTCGCAAGCCGGGCTGAAGTTCCTGGGGTTCGTGCTTGGGCGTTCTGGGCGGCGGTTGCAGCAATCGGCGGCCCAGCGGTTCAACCGCCGCATCCGGCGGCTGCGGTGGCTCAAGGCCCAGCGAAAAACATCACCGGCCGAGATCGGCCGCTCGACGCGCGCCTGGCTGGCGCACGCCCGAGGGGCGAACTCGACGGGCATGCGGCGCGAACTCTGGAGGCGGCTGAAGTTCTGATGCTGAGGCCGGCGGCAATGACACTGCTCTTGCAGTGCGGTGAGGCCGAATCGCCGAATTGGCGTCGCCCCAAAGCCGCCGGTTGCAGTCGTCGGGCGTTTTTCCGCTCCCTTGGAAAATCGTTGCGCGCCTGACATTATCTTTTCAAAAATATCTTTTCCCAAAATACGCTAGCTGTATTGCTCCCCAGCGATATAGAATGGGGACATTCGATCGTGGAGATTGGTCTCGCGTCACTCTCGTCTGCGTCGCGCGCTCGGGTGGGAGCGACCTCCTTCACTGGTCGTGCGGCTCATGCATAACAATGGCGGGAGCGACTTTTCATGCCGCGACAGTTTCGGCTCCAAGTGTTTCTCCTGGCACTTTTCGGTCTGTCGTCGATCGCGCCGCTGACCGTCTCCCCCCTCTTTGCTCAAGACGCGGCCGCCGTGCGCCTTGGCGCCCCGGCCGCGACGGAGGAGACGCCGAAGAAGAAACCGCCGAAGGCTTCGGAGGGCGACCAAGGGGGTGACGCCAAGATCCCCAGCGGCGAGAAGGGCGAGAAGAAGGACGAAAAACCTGATGACAAGGAGCCGTCCAAGCCCGAAGGACCAGCACCGGTCCAGCGCCCCGAGCAGCCGGGTCGGCCCGCCGACCCCAGCGAGTTCGACATTCGGCCGGATGACGACGGCAAGATTTCGTTCAGTTTCAAAGGCCAGCCCTGGCCCAGCGTCCTGGAATGGCTGGCCGACATCTCGAACATGAGCTTGCAGTGGGAGGAATCGCCGGGAGGCTACCTCGACCTGACGACTCGCGGCAGGTACACGGTCGATGAGGTCCGCGATCTGTTGAATTCGGTGTTGTTGTCGAAGGGCTTCTCGCTCTTGCGCAACGGTGAAGTGCTCATCGTGGCCAATCTCAAGAAGCTGGACCCGAGCCTTGTACCCCGCGTCACCAGCAAGGAGCTGGACCAACGCGGCGCCCACGAGTTGGTCAAGGTGTTCTTCAATCTCGATTGGCTGATGGCTGAAAACACCGTCGAGGAGTTCAAGCCCCTCTTGAGCCCCTTTGGCAAGGCCACCGCGCTGAAAGCCACGAACCGGCTCGACGTTCTCGACACCGCCGGCAACCTTCGCCGTATTCGTGAATTGCTGGCCGAGGAGCAGTCGGGCATGGGTCAGCAGCGGTTGGTCCAGGAATTCAAGCTCAAGCACACGCGCGCCCAAGAGGTCCTGGATACGCTCAACGTCCTGCTCGGCCTGGAGCAGAAAAAGCCGGACGGGCCGGTCGATCCGCGGCAGGCGATGGCCATGCAGCAACAAATGATGATGCAGGCCCAGCAAGGAGGCGCGCCCCCCATGACGCCGGCCAAAAAGGAAGCCTCCGTGTTCCTGGCGGTCAATCAACGCAAGAACAGTATTCTGGCCAACGCGCCGCCCGACAAGATGGGAGTCATCGAACAGGCGATTCGCTCCATCGACATGCCGCAGGCATCCGGCGATCGGTTGCTCGACAACGTGCAACGCATGCAGATTTACCGACTGTCGGGCGTTTCGCCGGAAGCGCTCGTCAAGGTGCTCAAGGAACTGGGCGGCCTCGATCCAACGACCAAGCTGGAGATCGACCCCAAGAAGGGAGCGCTGATCGTCTACGCCCCACTGCTCGACCACGTGTTGATCCAATCGCTGGTCGACAAGCTCGACGGTACGGGCCGAAAATTCAAAGTCATCCAGTTGCGCACGCTTAACGCTGAGTACGTCGCCGGCTCGATCATCACCTTGATGCAAGGACCGGAGAAAAGCGAGAACAACTCGCGCGGCCGCTACTATCCGTTTTTCTACGATGATTTTTCCCGACAGAACAAGGAGGAAACCACCGACAAGTTCTGGGTCGAGGCCGACGTCGAGCGCAATCGCCTGCTGCTGCGTGCCAACGAGGTCGAGTTGGCCCAGGTGCAGGAGCTGTTGACGGAATTGGGCGAAATCCCGTCGGGCCAGCGCAATCTGGCCACGATGCGAATCGTGCCCGCCGCGCCGGGCGAGGAAACGGAGCGGTTCTTGAAACGCCTCGAGGAATTCTGGCCCAGTGTGGCGCCGAATCCGCTTCAGCTCGATGAAACCGACGACGAATCCACCAAGACCACGCCCCGACGGGCGCCGAAACGCAAGGCCGCCAAGAGTCCCGATGCTCGGCGCGCCGCGCCTCTCGACGACCGTGCCACCGACGCCCGCGGAATGGGCCGTCGCGATTCGCGTTACCTTTTGGCCCAAGACCGTAACCAGCCGGCCGCGCCGGACGCGGAGGCAGATAACCCAGCAGACGACCTTACCGGTGGGCTGGCGACCATCAATGAGCTGGCGACCGGCGATGAGTTGCCGGACGGCGATGAGTTGGCGACCGGCGATGAGCTGGCGACCGACGACGAGACGGCCTTGGACGAGGAGCCTGCAACCGACGATAGCCCTGCCGACGACGACAGCCCGGCCGGCGACGAAGACGGCCGCGACGGCCGGCGACCGACCGCCGAGGAGGCCTGGCGCCGCGGCTCCCACGCGCCCGTCAAGATCATGGTCGGGCCTCAAGGACTGATGATATCGTCGACCGATACCGAGGCGCTCGACCGGCTCGAGGAGTTGCTGTTGGCCGGCGTCGCGTCGCCCCGGCACAACTACAAGACGTTCACGCTGAAGCACACGTACGCCAAGGACGTGGCGCTGCTGCTCAAGGACGTCTACAAGGACGATATCGAGAAGAAGCAGAACAGCAAGACCGACACGTTCAACATGCTCTGGAACGGGATGAGTTCGACGCCCTCCAAGGGTCGAGCGACGCTGGGTAAGCGGCGACCGCTGAGCTTCATCGCCGATTCCGTGACCAACACGATTCTGGTTCAGGGGGCCGACGCCGCCCAACTCGATGAGATCGAGTCGTTGATCGAGTTCTACGACCGCTCGGAGGCCCCCAGTTCGGAATCGGTTCGCCGCACGCGCCGCGTGGCGATGCGCTACGCCAAGGCGAAGGAAGTGGCCGAGGTGGTCAAAGACGTTTATCGCGACCTGTTGAGTCCCAACGACAGGGCCCTCCAAAACAACATGCCGCCGCAGCAACAACAGCAAAAGCAGCAGTCCGAAAACTTCATGACCAGCATGATGAGCTACCTGACCGACGACCCCGAGAAGGCGGGCACGATACCCCGCTTCAAGGGAATGCTCTCCGTGGGGATCGACGAGCGGGCCAACGGCATCGTCGTCTCAGCGCCGGCCGCCGTGCTCTCGGAAGTCCTGGCCATGGTCAAGCAGTTGGACGCGGACGCCAAGCCGACCCGGGGCGTGATCCGCGTGCGAAAGCTGGGCCGTTCGGACATCGCCCGATTGCTCAAGGAGGCGGTCGCTCCGAAAAAGACGGACACGCCGGCCCTTACTCCAGCGGCCAACCCCAACGCGCCCCCGAACGTCAATGGCGCCGGCGACCCCGCGCAGCAACGGCGCCAGCGCGGAGGGTAAGCTTGCGGCGGAGGAGGGTTGTGGGTCCGTTGCCTGTAATGTCGCCTTTCGCTCCGCGAAAGAAC
>DATLQY010000243.1:0-2899 GCA_035534975.1 Pirellulales bacterium | reverse complement strand
TGATGCTGGGCGAGTTCGGCCGCACGCCGAAGCTCAGTTCGAGTTCCGGCTCAGGTTCGCCGGGCCGCGACCACTGGGCCGGTTGCTTCTTTGGGTTTTTCGGCGGCGGTGGAGTCAGGGGAGGCCAAGTGATCGGCAAGTCGGACAAATTGGGGGCCTATCCGTTGACGACGCCCTACTCGCCCGACGATGTCGGCGCCACGGTGCTGCACCTCTTGGGCGTCGATCCGCGGGCGGAAATTCGCGACCGTTTGGGGCGTCCGTCGCAGCTCAATCAAGGCGCGGTCATGGAGTCGCTTTTCACGGGCGTTGCGGGGTAACGGCTATGCCTTGTCGTTGCGCAGTCGTGAGCCAAGAGAATCATGCCGGCGAATCTCCGCTGGGATCGGGGACGCGGAGCGTCCGCGGAGCCGTTCCCACGCGGAGCGTGGGAACGAGTATCATAAGAAGAAGTCGTCGTAACGCGGTCACGTTTCCAACGGTTCACCGTCGCGTCAGATCCCAAACCAGTGCCGTCCCGTCGTCCATGCCGCTCACCAACCGCTTGCCGTCGGGCGAAAAAGCAAACGACGCGGCGCGGCTATTGCCGGGCTCGAAGGCCATCAATTCCTGGCCCCTGTCGAGATTCCAAACGCGGATCGTGTTGCTGCCGGGGTCTCCGCCGTGATTTAGATCGCAGAGCGCCAGGAGCCGACCATCCGGCGAAAGACCAAGCGTCCGCCCCTTGTCGGTGCCCGGCGTCCGGATGGTCCAAAGTGGCTCGCCGGTCGCAAGTTCCCAGATCACGAGGTCGCGGTTCTGGCTGGTTACGAGGTGCTTGCCCTCGGGCAGAAAAACGGCGTCACTGACCCAGGGCCGTTGCTTGGGGTCGCCATGCGGGATCTTGGTGTTAATGGCCTTGAACTCTCCCGGCTGTTTGACGCCAGCAAGGTCCCAACTCCTTACGACTGCCTCGTTCAGGCCGAACGCATACACCGTTTTTGCATCGGGGGAGAACGCCATCGATCGGGTCCCAATTAGGAACTCGGTGGAAATCCGTACGACATTGCGTCCGGAGGTTACATCCCAGACTTCGAGGTCGTTTTCGTGCCGTGCCACCGCAAGCAGGGCCCCGTCGCGTGAAAAAGCAAGTCGGCCGACGGCCTGCCGGCTGTGTTTCTCGTCGTCCTCCAGGAGAGGGAATTCGAGCGTCTTGCCCGAGTCGGCGTGCAAGAGCAGTACGGGGCTCATTCCGCGCCGATCATAGCCTCCGCCGGCCGCAAGCACTCTGCGGTCGGGCGACAACGCCACAGCGTTGACGCACGCGTATCTGCCGTCAAGGCGATGCACGTACCGCGGCCGGCCCGTCGCCGCGTCCCACGCTCGCACCGTGCCGTCGCCCCCACCGGTGACGATGAGCGTTCCTTCCGCGCCGTATGCGACTGAAGGAATCCAGCTCGTATGCGACTGTAATTCGCAAAGTAGAGGCATGCCTGTCGTCGCATCCCACATCCCCAGCGAATTGTCCAGCGGGGCGGCAACGACCTTGCCATTGGGTGAAATCGCCAGGCCGCGTTCGCCCCACCATTTGGGCACCGCGATCGTGCGCGCCACCTTTGCTGACGGCAGATCCCAGATGAGCAACTTTTCCTCATAGCCCGCCGCCAGCGTCCGGCCGTCGTTCGAGAGCGCCACGGCCCCATAGCCCGCCTCGGGTTCGTTGGGAGTCAGCGCGCGGACTTGCTCGCCGTCGGCCACGTTCCAGAAGCGGATTTCAGGCAACCAGACGTTTTTTGCATCATACGGCTTGCCGAACTTTTCCCGCGGGACCTCACGCGTCCCGCCGGAGATCAACTGCGCGCCGTCCGGCGTGAAACAAAGGGAAACCAGCTTGGCGGGCCCGCCGTCGATCGCCATCGTCAGTTCGCCGGTCTCGACGTTCCAGATGAGGATCTTCGCAGCGCCGGCGGCCAGCAACTTCCCATCGGGCGAGAACACCAGGGGCGCGATGACGCCCCCTGGCGGCGGGCCGCCGGCGAATCCAACCCCGACTAGCGGTCCCGGCTGCGCTTCCACCGAGAACGTTGCTTCACCCTCGGCCGTCCAAATTCGTACAACCCCGTCGCCGCCGGCACTGGCAAATCGTTTACCATCTGGCGAAAAAGCAACGCTGGTTACGCCGCCCCGCTCGCCATCGTGCGCCGCCAACTGGAGCAACTCTTGTCCGGTCGCCAGGTCCCACAGTTGAACGGTTCCAGCCCCGTCGCCCGTGACGCTCTTTTCACCGTTGGGAGAGAAGGCAAAGGGCCCGCCCGCGTGGACGTTGGCCCTCGCGACCGGCAGGCGGCGAACGAGCGCGCCGGTGTTAGCGTCCCAGAACGCGACGCCCACATCATCGTTGGCGGCTGTCGATGCCAGCAGGCTACCGTCGGGCGAGAACGCGGCGCTTTGGATGAATTGCTTGTGCCGCAAGCGCAAGGTGCCCATTCGTAGCGCGGCCCCTTCCGGCAGCGGGTCGCCGTACAGGTCGACTCCCGCCTTGGGGGCGTCGTCGGCATCGCCTTCCAGCGCCATCAGATCCATCCGCGACGTGCTCGCCAGCAGCAGGGCTGTTGCGATGCCCACAAGTAAGCCGTGATTCATGGAGACATCCTTTCGAGGTGCTGTCAGGAGACAACTCCATGAGCCTACCAGGGCGGCAAGCGGTCCGCAAACGGCTAATTGTTGTCGCGGGCCAAGAGAATCATGCCGCCAACAGGTTGGAACGGTCGGCAATGAAATGGCGCGGTGTGATGGGTGTGCTGCTTAAGAACCGCTGAAACGTCACGATGCTCGCGCCGGCGACTTCAACGGCGTGGTGAACCAGACGACTTCACCGGGCTTGGGACGGGCACCATCGGGTTCCCAGAGCGAATTGATC
>DATLQY010000242.1:0-4095 GCA_035534975.1 Pirellulales bacterium | reverse complement strand
GAGTTGGAAGTTGCCGAGTCTTAACAACTTAAGCACTGCGGTACGACCTTGGATTTCTCCGTTTATGAATAATCCGGGTTAGCCATTCAAACTGGCCGCTCCTGCCGGACAAGCCGGCGAGGGGGCGGTCGTGTCTGGGAAAAAGGCTGACCCTACCCAATTGGAAATTGAAAACTCCACCTACTAGCTTGACTCTCACAATGAGACACGGCACAACGAAGGGGTCGACCCACATGCTTGGAAAAACATGGTCTCAAGGACTTACCGACGATGCCCAACGCGCTCGTAACTGGCGGAGGCACGGGCATCGGTCGGCAGATCGCCTTGTCGTTGGCACGACGCGGATACGACGTGGCCGTCGCCGGCCGGCGGATCGAACCGCTGACGACCGTGGTCGATGAACTACGTTTACTCGGCGTGCAGGGCGTGGCAATCCAGGCCGACTTGACCAGCGCGGCTGTGCGCCAGGCGCTGTGTGCCCAAGTGCGGGCCGAACTGGGGCCGCTCGACGTTTTGGTCAACAACGCCGCCGTGCTGGCGGCCGGAGCGATCGAATCGCTTTCGTCCGAGGAGCTTGAGCGGGCGATCAATACGAACCTGACGGCGCCCTTGGACCTGACGCGGCGGGTGCTGACCGATCTTTCCGAGCGGCGCGGCGCCGTCGTGATGGTCGCCAGCGGCGCGGCGAACCTGCCGTTCCCTTACCTTTCGCTGTACTCAGGGACAAAGGCCGCCTTGGCGATGTGCGGCGAGGCGCTGCGGCCGGAGCTGCGCACGCGCGGCGTGCGGCTCCTGACGGCATATCCCCCCTTCACCGCCACGACGATGACCGCCGGGCTGGCCGAGGCGGCGCAGGCGCCCTGGTTGCGTGCCGTGCCACCGGAGCGCGTCGGCGAACAAATCGTAAGGGCACTTTTGGCCGGAAGGCAACGCTACTACTGTGCCTGGGCCGATTGGGCCCTGGCCCAAACGGCACGCTGTGCGCCGGGCATCGTTCGCCAAGTGCTCGGCTCGCAATCGGAACGGTTTCGGACGATGGCCGAAAGAAAAGGATGAAGGGGGCCAACCTTTGCGAGTCAGGAGACCGGAGAAGGAATCAGAAGAAGCCGTATTCCTAGGATTGTGCAAGGTCATTGAGGTCACGCAACGCCCGAAGCACTCACTCGTTTTTCCCATCACCGTTTAACTTTTATCTCTTAACTTTGTCCGCCTTCATCCTTCATCCTTCATCCTTCATCCTTCATCCTTCCGCCTTCATCCTTCCCCATGCCCTACCGCTGCACGCTGGGACACACCCAGTACCACTTTCGCGATTTGACGGACCTGTTGGCCAAGGCCAGCCCGGCCCGCTCGGGCGATCGTCTGGCGGGCATAGCGGCGGACAACGCCGAACAGCGAGTCGCGGCGCAGGTGCTGCTTGCCGATGTGCCATTGCAGACGTTTCTCGACGAGCCGCTGGTACCCTACGAGCGCGACGAAGTCACCCGGCTGATCGTCGACGAGCACGACGCGGCGGCCTTCGCGCCGGTCGCGGGGCTGACCGTCGGCCAATTTCGAGAATGGCTCTTGCGGTACGAGACGACCGCCGAAACGCTGGCCGGTTTGGGGCCGGGATTGACGCCGGAAATGGTCGCCGCCACGAGCAAACTGATGCGCAACCAGGATCTGGTGCTGGCGGCGAGCAAGTGTGAAGTCGTCACGCGCTTCCGAAACACGATCGGCCTGAAAGGCAGGCTCGCGGTCCGCTTGCAGCCGAACCATCCGACCGACGACCCCGCGGCGATCGCCGCGTCGATCGTCGATGGATTGTGCTACGGCTGCGGCGACGCCGTGATCGGCATCAACCCGGCCACCGACAACGTGGCCTCGACAGTCGGTCTCTTGAAGCTGGTGGCCGAGCTGATCGAGCGCTACGAGGTCCCCACGCAGTCGTGCGTGCTGGCGCATGTGACCAACCAGATTGCCGCCATCGACGCGGGCGCGCCCGTCGACCTGGTGTTCCAGTCGATCGCCGGCACCGAAGCGGCCAATGCGGCCTTTGGCGTCAATCTGCGAATTCTGAAAGAAGCTCGCCAGGCCGCGTTGGAGCTGAAGCGGGGGACCGTCGGCAGCAACGTGATGTACTTCGAAACGGGCCAAGGATCGTGCCTTTCGGCCGGCGCGCACCATGGCATTGACCAGCAGACGTGCGAAGCCCGCGCTTACGCCGTGGCCCGCAAATTCCAGCCGCTCCTGGTGAACACGGTGGTCGGGTTCATCGGCCCGGAGTACCTATATGACGGGAAGCAGATCCTCCGGGCCGGTCTGGAGGACCATTTTTGCGGCAAGCTCTTGGGCCTGCCGATGGGGTGCGACGTTTGCTATACGAACCACGCGGAGGCCGACCAGGACGACATGGACACGCTCCTGACGCTGTTGGGTGTGGCCGGCTGCAACTACATCATGGGTGTGCCGGGAGCCGACGACGTGATGCTCAACTACCAATCGACCTCGTTCCACGACAGCCATTACCTGCGGCAGGTACTCGGTCTGCGGCCCGCGCCCGAATTCGAGGAATGGCTCGTGCGGCTGGGCGTGATGAACCGCAAGAACCGGCTGCGTCCGTTGTCGAAACGCAATTCGCTCCTGACGTAATGCGGCCTCGGCCACGTCGAATCACCTGTCCTCTGCGACTTGGCGCCTTGGCGTGAGCCCTTTCAATCGTCCCGGTGGTGCATCATCTCACGCAAAGGCGCCAAGACGCAAAGCGACGAATCGACGGCCTCTTTTGTGGTGCAGGCGTCCCGCCTGCCATCGACACGAGATTCGCATTCGGCGAACACCACGAATCGCCAGTCCTTGGCGGCTTCGCGACTTTGCGTGAGCCCTTTCGATCGTCCCGACGGTGCATAATCTCACGCAAAGGCGCCAAGACGCAAAGCGGGGAACTGCCGGCCTCTTTGTGGTGCAGGCGTCGCGCCTGCCATCGACACGAGATTCGCATTCGCCGACCACGACGAATTGCCCGGCCTTGGCGGCGTTGCGCCTTTGCGCGAGCCCTTTCGATCGTCCCGGCGGAAGCGTGGTCTCACGCAAAGGCGCCAAGACGCAAAGCAAGGAATCGACGGCCTCTATGTGGTGCGGGCGTCCCGCCTGCCATTGACATGAGATTCGCGTTCGCCGACCACCACGAATTGCCCGGCCTTGGCGGCTTTGCGCCTTTGCGCGAGCCCTTTCGATTCATGTCCGCGCGGCGCGCCGACCTCCTCACCTCCTCACCTCCTCACCCCATCACCTCTTCCCCTCTTCCCCTCCTCACCCCCTCACCTCCTCATGCCCTCTCCGCGCTCCGCACTCCGCACTCCGCGCTCCGCGCTTTTCCCCGCCCCTCCCTGTTCCCCGTTCCCTGTCCCCTGTAACCTCTACTCCCATGCCGCCCGCACGTTCGATCCTAGACCGCATGGCTCATCTCCGCGTGGACCGCGCGCGGGCCAACCCTGCGCCGCACAAGCCCCTGCTCCTGCTGGTCGTGCTCGAATTGGCCGAGAAGGGCGAATTGCCCAACCGCCTTTTGCCGCTTTCGCCGGAGCTCGCGTTCAGGTTCGCATCGGCATGGCCATGTGCTTTTCGGTTGCGTTGCCGACCGGGACGACGGACGTGGTCGCCTTGGCGATCCGGCCGCCGACCATGGCCCTCCCCTCTCGGAGCCGCGCATTCGATCGTGTCCCGTCAATAGATTCGACGCGACGCAGCCTCCGTCGCCACGACTTGGGGTCTTTTCGAGCAGTGCGTTGCCCGCACGGACCAGGGCTACGTCCGACGTGAAGCGGACCGGTGATCGAGACCTTGACGTCCGACCCGGCAAAACGCCACAATTGCATCGAAAGTGGAATTGGCGAACCAAAACTGCCGCGATCCTCCGGTATTCTCGCCGGATTCGCTGGTTGTTCCGCCTGATTCGAAGCGTTTGGAGAGTTGCAATGCACGTCCGAACTTTACGGCTCAAGTACTTCAAGCAATTCCGTGACAAACGATTGGATTTCACGGATCGTGAAACGGGCGCACCCCGGCCGCTTATCGTGCTTGTCGGGGAAAATGGGAGCGGAAAATCAACCG
>DATLQY010000241.1:0-16211 GCA_035534975.1 Pirellulales bacterium | reverse complement strand
CGACCTGGCCGCCGCCGCCGACCCCGAGGCGCTGCGGCAAAAGTTCATCGCCGCCAGTCCGTTGGCCCGCGCCTATGGGCGGATGATCGCGCCGGCCGAAGTCGCCGCGGCGATCCTCTATCTATCCAGCGACGTCGCCGCGATGGTCACCGGCACAGCCATTGCCATCGACGGCGGCAAATCGCTGGGAGTACCACCTTTGTCAGGCTGAAAGCCCAACCTACTTCTCGCCCAACAATTCCGCCAGCTTGCCGTCGATCGATTCGGCCCAAATCTGGTAGCCGCGCGCGCTGAGGTGCAGGAGATCCGGCATGATCTCCTTCGAGAGCGAACCGTCGGCTTCGAGGAACTTGTCCGAAAGGTCGAGATAATGAACCCGCTTGCCGTCGTCGAGCTCCTTGACGATTTGATTGGCGCCGATGTTCGTCTTTCGCAATCGGTCGTCGGCATCCGGACCTCGCGGAAAGATTCCCAAGAGCAGGATCTTGATCTCGGGTAATTCCTTGCGCAGTCTTTCGACGATCGCGGTGATACCCGCCGCGATGTCTTCCGACGAGTCGCTCCCCGAGTTGTTGGTGCCGATCATGATCACGGCCACCTTGGGTTTGATGCCCTCGATGTTGCCGTGCTCGAGCCGCCAGAGGACGTGCTGCGTTCGGTCTCCGCCGATGCCGGCGTTCATCGCCTTGCGCGGGGCGAAGTACTTGTCCCAAATCGGCTGTGCTTCGTTGCCTTCCCATCCATGCGTGATCGAGTCGCCCAGGAAAATCACGCCCACGTCGCCCTGTTTCGCCCTCGCGTTGATCTTCTCTTGCCGGTCCTTCCATCCCTGGTCCGTGCGCGGCGCCGGTTTGACGGTGGCCGGCTCGTCGGCGCGGGCCAAGGGTTGCAGGTTGATCCAGACGGCAAGCGCGGCGATTGCGAAACGAAGGGGTCGGGAATTCATGGGTGCTTTCTCCTGAGTGGTTTGGGTGGGACTCAAGCGGCATGACCGCGCATGCGCGGTGTGTCCCAGGATACTCGCTGCGCTTGCCGAACGAAAGCGGTCATTCCTGCGGATGGCGTGTAAAAGGCGGCGCCAGGTCGCCGTGCAACGGCAACACGCCTCCCCTTTCAACTGACTGCGGGTTGGTGTGTTGGCACACCTTGACCACAGCTATCGGGGTGGAATCTAATGGGCCTCCATCAATGGCTTTCGCGCCGGCGACATGCGACGTGCCTTGGGTGTCCGGCGCCGGCTCGATTCAATTCTTTGCGACTCTTCATGAGAGGTCACCATGAGCATGAGCGACAATCCTTATCAGTCGCCGGCGTCGTCAGGTCAGGCGACGGGCGTCAAGAGTGGCCTTCGCGAGGATCTGCGGAAAGTTGCAGTTTATCAGAAAGCGATCATGGTCTGCATTTTGGTCTATTTGCTGGGCGTCATCGGGCAGTTTTTCGTTCCAGCCCCGTTTGTGCCTGTTCTGTTACTGGTGGTGATTCCGGTTTTACTCGCTGGAGCCGTGTTCGTGTTCTTGCTGGCCATCAAGGTCTACGACGCGCCGTTGGGAGTGGTTATCGGAATCCTCGCTCTAATTCCGTGCGTCGGCCTGATCGTGTTGCTGGTCGTCAACGGGACTGCGACCAACATCTTGCGCGCCAACGGGCACTCGGTGGGACTGCTGGGGGCGACCCTTTCGGAATTCAACTGAGCGATTACCCATGGCGCGCAGCATGCAGGGACGAATCGGCTCGCCGTTCGAGTCGACGCTTACAAAACCGCTTCATAGCACGTTCGGCTGGAGTCGCAGCGCTGGCGGCCGACGAACTGGTCGTCGGGGCCAAGCGAGTTCTGCGTCTTGCCGCACCAGCAATGGCCGTCGCCCATCGTGCCGTCGTCGACGGCCGGGTTGAGCGTGCCGGTCACGTACATCCCCTTCGACCGCAAATGGCGACAAGCGGCCGCGGTTACCGGGGCGGGTTCGGTCGGTAGCTTTTCTCGCATGGTCAAAATCCTCCCGTTTCAAGACCGGCGGACAATAGAATTGCGCGCTCGACGGCCACCCGAGCCAGCCGCACCTTGTAACCGTTGTCCGAAAGCGGCGTGGCGTCGGCCACGGCCGCCTCGCCCGCCGCGCGGGCCGTGTCGCGGTTGACCACGCGCCCGACGATGGCCTCGACGGCCGCCTGCGAAACCCACGGTGTCGGGGCGACGTGCCCCAACACGATCTTTGCCGCGGCCACCGTTGCGCCCGTCATCCATAGCGCCGCGGCCGCGGCAGCGAGCGGATAATCGGGCCCCTCGCCGTGCCGTACCTCATAAGCCGCGTTCGCCGTCGCGTCGGCCGGCGGCAAGTGGATGTGGGTCAACAACTGGTTCGGCTCCAGGATGTGCTCCCGTTGCCCCTCGTGCCTGGGCGCGCGGAAGAAGACTTCCAGCGGCAGCAGCGTTTCGTCGTCCGGGCCCGGTCCGGCAATCCGAAGCTGGGCGCCCAGCGCGATCATTGCCGGGGCCATCCGCGAGGGGTGTACGAACTTAGCCGGCCCATCGTTGCCGAAAATGGCGTGGAAGCGGTTCTCTCCCTCCGCCACCATCCGCCCGGCACGGGCCAAAAGGCCATGTCCGTTGCGGAAGTACCAGCAGCGAGGCCGCTGGCAGAGCTCCCCGCCAAGCGTCCCCTGCTGTTGCAACTGCGGGCTGCTGATGCCACGGATCGCTTGCTTGATCGACGGGTAATCGTCAAGCTCCGGGGCTTCCAAGAGGTCGTCGAGCCGAGTCGTGGCGCCGATGGTCACGCCCGTCGAGTCGGCCGAGATGCCGCGAAGCGACGGCACCTCCATGATGTTCACGACCCGGTCGGGGTTGACGATCAGCTTCTTCAACAGGCCGATCAGGTCGGTGCCGCCGGCCAAAAGCTCCGTCTCGCCGGGTGTCGGGGAAAGCAGTTCCAGGACGCCGGCTTCGTGCTCGGGCGCCGCGTAGTCGAAGGTCTTCATCAGGCCTTACCTCCTTTTTCGATAGCGTCCAAGACACGTTTGGGGGTCAGCGGCAGCACCGGCACGCGCACGCCCAGGGCGTTGGCCACCGCGTTGGAGATCGCCGCGCCAGGGCTGATGACGGGCGGTTCGCCCAGCCCGACCACGCCGCGGTTGTACTCGCTTTCGGGCTCATGCAAGTGCACCACGATCTCGCCGATGTCACCCAGTCGCGGCAATTTGTAATCGGTCAATTCGCAATTGAGGAACGCGCCCGTTTCTCCGTCCATGATCCGTTCTTCGAACAAAGCGTAGGCGATGCCCATGATCACCGCCCCATAGATCTGGCTCTTGGCGGTTTTCGGGTTGATCACGAGGCCCATGTCCTGCACGGCGACGAACGTCTTCATCTTGATGACGCCGGTCTCGCGGTCGACGGCCACTTCGGCCATTTGCACGCCTCCCACCTGCGAGCTCGACAGAGGGCTTTCCCCCTGGCCGCGGGCAAATGTGCCGTTAACCTCCAGCGGCTTCATGCCCAACAGGCTGCACGCATCCTTCCATTTGAGGCCCTTGTCGGGATCGTCCTTAACCTGGATGCGACCGCCCTTGGCCTCAAGCGAATCCGCATCGACTTTGAGCTTCTTGGCCGCCAGGGCCATGAGCTTCTCCAGTGCGTCTTGCGAGGCGCGGCGGTTCGATTCGCTCACGCCGCCGATCGTCGTGCTGCCGCCCGACGGACCGCTTTCGGGGTACTTCGAGCTGCCGATATGGACCTTTACCGCCGACACGGGCAAGCCGAACGTCTCGGCCACGACCATGCCGATCGCGGTGCGGGTGCCGGTTCCGAGATCCTGGCTGCCGAGGAACGTCTCGACGCCGCCGTCCGGGTGAATCTTCAGCAAGCACTTTGAGTTGAGCCCGCCGCCGCCCCAGGTATGCATGGCCATGCCCAATCCGGTGACGATCGAGCCGTCGGCCTCTCCCTTGCCGTGCGGGTGCCACTTGGCCTTCCAGTCGATCAGCTTGGCCGCGATCTCCATTTGCTCGCGGTAAGTGCCGGCCATGCTGACGCCCGCCTTCTTAGGCGAAACCGTATCGAGGTTGCGCAGGAACACGTCATAGCTGTCGATACCGAGCTTGGCGGCGATGTCGTCGTAGGCCGTCTGCGTGATGGCACAGGCCTGCGGATGGTTCGGGGCGCGCCAGGCGCGGTCGGGGTCGGCATTGGTAACGATGCCGATCTGCTTGCGGCGGCGATTCGGCGGGTTGAACACGTAGGGGATATTATCCTTGGGGATCCCTCCCCCTTTCGCGCCGCCCGTGCCCCAATGGACCGAATCCCAGACGGTGACGACGCCTTCCTTGTCGGCGCCGAGCTTGACCTTGATGAAGCCCGACGGCCGGTTTCCGGCGATCTTCAACTCCAGCTCGCGATCGAGCATCATTTTCACGGGCCGGCCGGTGGCCTTCGAGATTTCGGCGGCGGTCGCGCTCCAAGGATCGGCCGCGAACTTGCTGCCGAACCCGCCCCCGATGAAATCACAGCGTATCTCGACGTCGCCCCGCGTAATCCCCAGGATCTCGCCAAAATTGCCGCCGGCGCCCGAAACGTTCTGCGTCGAATGGTAGACGATCAGCTTGTCGTCCTCCCAGTACAAGGTCGAGCCGTGCGGTTCCAAGCACATGTGGGTGATCGGCTGAATGCCGTACTCCCCCTCGACGACGACGGCCGCTTCCTTGAACAGCCGGCTGAATTCCTGATCGGCGAATTCGTCTTCGTCCACTTCCTCGTCCGGTTCGGCGGCGAGCTGCACGTCGGGGCGGCCTTCCTCGGTCCGCTCGGCCGCTTGTGCCGCTTCGAGGTCTTCCTCCTTCACGAACACGTCGAGCTTCTCGTACTCGACCTTGATCGCCTCGACGCCCAACGCCGCGGCCGCCTCGCTCTCGGCCGCCACGCAGGCCAGGTGGTCCCCCTGCCAACGGACTTCGGGTACAAGAGCGTTCCCCTTGTCGTCCTCCCACTTCTTCATCACCGCGATATGCACCACGCCGGGCACTTTTTTCGCGGCGCTGGTGTCGATTTTCTTGACGCGGCAATGAGCGTGCGGGCAACCCAGGATCTTGGCGAAGAGCATCTTTTCGAAGACCTGATCGTAGGCGTATTTCGCCGCCCCGGTCGCCTTCTCGATGCCGTCGGTGCGATCATGGTCTTTGCCGATCAGCGCGGCGGAGCCTTGCGCGGGCCAACTGTATTCGGCCATCATTTGCCTCCTTTCACCACCTCGAGGGCGGCTTGGATGACGTTGGCGTACGTGCCGCAACGGCAGATGTTGCCGTTCAGCCCGGCGCGGATCTGCGCTTCGGTCGCCTTCGGGTTCTTGTCCAGAAACGCACGCACCGCCACCACGAACCCCGGAGTGCAGAAGCCGCACTGCATGGCGTCGTTGTGGACGAAGGCCGTGGCCACCGGATCGGGCCCCTTCCCACTCGAAGCGGCGCCCAGGCTCTCGACGGTTTGGATTTTCTTTTTCACGCAGGCCAAGGCCAACGTCGTGCTGGCGCTGACCAGCTTGCCGTCGACCCACACCGTGCTCGCGCCGCTAACGCCGTCGTTGCTGACCGGCTTGCAACCCGTCAGCTTCAATTGATAGCGCAAGACGTCGATCAGCGTGGTGCGAGTTTCCACATGCGCGGTGTAGTTCTTGCCATTGACGGTCAACTGGATCGTCGTGGCCCCTTTTCCGCTGGTGACCTTGGGTTTCTTTTTCTCTTGGGCCTCGGCCAACCCTTGACCGGTGGCCAAAGCGGTGGCGGCGGCCGCAGCGCCGGAACCACGCAAAAATGCCCGGCGGCTGAATCCGCCGTCGAACGGCTGCGCGGCGGGCTGGCGGAGTTGTTCTTGATCCTGCATGAAAACGGACCTCCTGGGGACAAACCAAGAATACGGTGTACGGCAAGAATTCGATGTACGACGAAATCACGATATACGGCGAAAACACGATGTCGAGCGCCATCGTTCGGCCCACCGCGATTGTACTGCTTCCCGCCAGGGTTTCAATAAGATTCACCACTCACCAAAGGATTCTCGCGGTTTTCCAAGGGCAAGGCCACCGGCCGGCGCTGGCGGTGCGACTCGAACACGGCGGCGATCATTTCCGTGGCGCCACGCGCTTCGTACACATTGCACAAGGGTTGTGTGTTGTCCTCGATCGCCTTGATCAGGTCGCGCACGGCGAGCAGGTGCCGTGCCTGGTACTCCGGCCCGACCAAGGGCTCGTCCTGGCCGATGCCGACCGACGAGACGTCTTGCCATTTGGCCTTTCCACGAGCCGGCGACCAACCCGGATCGCCCAGGTACTTGAGCGACGGCAAAACGCCTTCAAGCAGCTCCAGCACGCCGGCCGTTCCGTAAATCTGCAAGGCGTAGCGCGATGGCTTGCCGCCGGCGTTCCTGACCGAGGCGAAATAGGCCGCCGAGCCGTCGGCCATTCCGTACATGGCATGGACCGCGTCGCCGGCCAGAGGCCCGATGCCTTCGGCGCCCTCCGCCACGTCGGCCTTCGTCACTGGCCGTCCGGCCTGAGTGACATTTGCAAAACACCACTTTGGATGGCCGGCCAGGGCGCGGATCATGTCCATCACGTGGGAACCGAGCACCCACATATCCTCGCCGCCGCCGCGGCGGTCTTCCTTGCCCCGGCCACGGTACTCCAACACGCGTCCGATCGCTCCTTCGGCGATCAGCCGGCGGACCGTTTCGAGCTTGGGGCTGTAACGGGTAGGGTGGGCGACGGCCAGTTTGGCGTGCGTCCGCTCGCAGGCGGCCACGATCTCGTCGGCTTCGGCCATCGTGCGGCAGAGCGGCTTCTCCATGTAGACGTGAATTCCCCTTTCGGCGGCGGCCACGGCCATCTCGCGGTGCATGTCGAGCCAGCGCGTGCCGATGGCCACGATGTCGGGCTTGGCCTTGTCGAGCAGCTCGCGATAATCGGCGTATGCCGCGTCGACGCCCAGTCGCTTGGCGGCCGCGGCCAGCCCCACCTTGTCGTCGTCGGCGACCGCGACGATCTGGGCGTCGGGAAGGCCGGCAAACGCCTGGTCCACCTCGTGCCCGTAGTCACCGCGCCCCGTGCGACCGATCACCCCGATGCGGTAGGTCATGCGTCACCCACCTGCAGGCTGCGTTGAACGATGGCCTTCCACCAAGCGCCGAGCGACCCGTTGCGCGCCTGGTTGTCGTAGTAGGCAAGTTCCTGTTCGGTAGTCAAGTCACGCGTTTCCTCGTACATCCGCTCCTGCACCGCGCGTTTGAACGCGATACAGTCAAATGCAATTTTGTTCTCAGTCGTCTGGGGTGTCATCGGTGACGCACTCCTTTGGAGATATGATCGTGAGCAACCCGTAACCGTTGAGCAAATTGACCGCGTTGAATGCCTTGATTTTATCGAGACGCACTATGTGGTGAAAGTTCCAAGAAACGATCGCATCCGCCCGAGCAACGGTTGCCGCCGCGACATGCAGCGCATCGTTGCGCCATTTATCGCTAAGCACACCTGCCAGGAGATAGGCGTCTCGTAACACAAGAACTTCGGCGTCTATTTTCACGGGCTCCACGTTTGTGACAGGTAGATCGGCCAGAATTCTTCTCACCGGATCGGGAGCTAGAACCAGTTCGTCCACGACCAGCGGCGAGACCAAGACGACCAATTTGCTCGCGTGCGCGGCGGAAAACACACGATACGAGTCGGCCTCGAAGGGAGCGTCAAAGCAACCTCCGAAGACCGACGTATCGAGGTAGACCCGGAGAATCTTCATCGCTCCATGCTACACTATTGAAGGTTGGATATTCACGAGGAGTTGCAAACGCATTTCTCTTTTCCTTCACGTCGGCTTCGCAACGGACACATTATGTGGCCAATAATTTCCGCAGCACAGTGGGTAAAATGCCGCCGTGGCGGTAATAGTCGCGTTCGACGGGCGAGTCGATGCGGACGGTGGACTCGAATTGGAGCGCCTTGCCGTCGGCCGCGACGGCGCGCACGGTGAGCTTGCCCCGTGGCTGGAGGTCGTCGTCGAGCCCGACGAATTCGAAGACCTCCTCCCCCGTCAGCCCCAGTGAATGGGCGGTCTGACCCGCAAGGAACTCCAGGGGAAGGATGCCCATGCCCACCAGGTTGCTGCGGTGGATGCGTTCGTAGCTCACGGCGATCACGGCCTTGACGCCCAAGAGTTGCGTTCCCTTGGCCGCCCAGTCTCGGCTGCTGCCGCTGCCGTACTCGGCCCCGGCCAAAACGATCAAGGGCACACCCTCGGCCTTGTACTTGAGCGCGGCGTCGAAGATCGGCAGCACTTCATCCGAGGGCAAGTGCCGCGTGACGCCGCCTTCGGTGCCGGGCGCCAATTGATTGCGGATGCGGATGTTGGCGAACGTGCCGCGGGTCATCACTCGGTCGTTGCCTCGCCGCGAGCCGTAACTGTTGAAATCGAGGGGGCTGACGCCCTGAGCTTGCAGGTACTGTCCGGCGGGTCCGCTCGCGGCGATCGAGCCGGCGGGCGAAATATGGTCGGTCGTGATCGAATCGCCCAACAGGGCCAATACCCGCGCGCCGGCGATCGGCTGGATCGCACCCGGTTGGCGCGGCAGATCGACCAGGAAAGGCGGCTCCTGGATATAGGTGCTTTTCTCATCCCAGGCGTAAAGGTCGCCACCGCTGACGGGGATCGCGTTCCAGCGCTCGTTGGCCTCGAACACGTTGTCGTAGCGGGCGCGGAACATCTCGGGCAGCACGGCCTCGCGGACCGTCCGGGCCACTTCGTCGGCCGTGGGCCAGATGTCGCGCAGAAAGACCGGCTTGCCGTCGCGTCCGGTACCCAAAGGCTCGTTGACCAGGTCGATATCGGTCGTGCCGGCCAGGGCATAGGCCACGACCAAGGGCGGGCTGGCCAGGTAGTTGGCCTTCACCAGCGGATGAATGCGCCCCTCGAAGTTGCGGTTGCCCGACAGCACCGCCGCCGCGACCAGCGAGCCTTCGCCGATGGCCTTGGCCACGGGCTCCGGTAAGGGACCGCTGTTGCCGATGCACGTGGTGCAACCATAGCCGACCGTGTGGAAGCCGAGCGCTTTGAGCGGCTGCGTCAGGCCGGCCTTGTCGAGGTAATCGGTCACCACGCGCGAGCCGGGGGCGAGGCTGGTCTTGACGTAAGACTTGACCTTGAGGCCTTTCTCGACGGCTTTCTTGGCAAGGAGTCCGGCGCCAAGCATGACGGTGGGGTTGCTGGTGTTGGTGCAGCTCGTGATGGCGGCGATGACCACGGCACCGTGTCCGATCTCGGCCGACGCGCCGTTGTCGCGGACGGTGGCCGTGCGCGCCAGCGCGGCACCCTCCAGCGCGAAGCCGCGCTCGTTGATCGGCGCCCGCAGCGCACGTTCGAACGAAGGCTTCATCGCCGCCAGCGACACGCGGTCTTGCGGGCGCTTCGGCCCCGCCAGGCTCGGCTCGACGGTGCTCAAATCGAGCTTCAACGTCGAGCTGAACTTGGGCGAAGGCGCCGCGTCGGTGCGGAACAACCCTTGCTCCTTGGCGTAGCGCTCGACGAGTTGCACCTCGGCCTCGGTGCGCCCGGTCCGGCGCAGGTAGTTCAAGGTCTCGTCGTCGATGGGGAAAAAGCCGATCGTCGCGCCGTACTCAGGGGCCATGTTGCCGATCGTCGCCCGGTCGGCTAGAGCCATGTGCGACAAGCCGGGACCGTGGAACTCGACGAATTTGCCCACCACGCCGTGCTTGCGGAGCATTTGCGTGACGGTCAGCACCAGGTCGGTGGCGGTGGCGCCGGGCGGCAAGGCGCCCGTCATTTCGAAACCAACGACCTCGGGCATGAGCATGAACAAGGGCTGGCCGAGCATCACCGCCTCGGCCTCGATGCCGCCCACGCCCCAGCCGACCACACCCAGGCCGTTGATCATCGTGGTGTGGCTGTCGGTGCCGACCAGCGTGTCGGGAAAGGCCACCGGACCTGAGCCGTCGTCGCCGCGGAACACGCCCTTGGCCAGGAACTCGAGGTTCACCTGGTGTACGATGCCCACCGCCGGCGGAACGACGCGGAAGTTGTCGAACGCCTTTTGACCCCAGCGCAGAAACTCATACCGCTCGCGGTTTCGACCGTACTCGAGGTCGACGTTCTGCTCGAGGGCCGAATCCTCGCCGAAGCGATCGACTTGCACCGAGTGGTCGATCACGAGGTCGACGGGGATCAGCGGGTTGATCTTCCGCGGATCGCCGCCCAGGCGACGCATGGCGCTGCGCATCGCGGCCAGATCGACTACCGCCGGAACGCCGGTGAAGTCCTGCAGCACGACGCGGGCGGGTTTGAACGGCACCTCGACTTCGCCGAGCGACGACGGCCGCCACGAGGCCAATTCCCGCACGTTCTGCTCGGTCACCTCGTACCCGTCGCAATGCCGCAACACGGCTTCGAGCAGCACGCGGATCGAAAACGGCAACTCGGCCAACCGGCAAAGGCCCTGGTCTTCCAGCTTCGAAAGCCGGTAGATGCCGAGCTTACCGCTCCCCGATTCGAACATATCGCGGGCGTGGAAGGTATCGGTTGGATTGGTTCGGGAGGTCATCGTTCAGGTCCCCTTCCATCGTAGTCCTCCCGCCGCTGCGGAAGGAGGCCGTGTCGCTGAAAGCTGGACGGCTATGGTAGCTGTTATGCGGTCAAATCCGGACGCCGCAGTTTAACCGATTCCAGTGGTTTTGTGAGGGGGTGGGGGGAGAGCAGATGCGGCGACGCGGTGAGGGGTGAGGGGAGACGCGGAGCGTGGGAACGCGTATCACCGACCAATGACGACCGACAAATGACCAATGACCACTGACAAATGACCAATTCTCAACCTAGACTTAGGATGCAGCGAAGGCCGATCCTTTCCATTGCGATCATGGAATAAGACACGTCATGCCCGAAGTCTCCGCCGACAATCTACTTGCGCAACTTGTCGCGCGGAGCGGCCCTCTGGAAAACACCGATCCCTGGGCGTCGTTGGCGGCGACCGCGCCGGCGCACGACACGCCCGGCGCCCCGGTCGCTCCGGACGGCGGCGAGGACGACCCGAAACTCGCCGCGTTGCTGGGGCGGGTCCAGAACCTGGTTGGCAAGAGCGCTCCGGCGCCCCCGTCGTCCGACGTTTTCGCGCCGATCGAGCCGGAGTCGCTGCGCGACGCGCAGCTCACCGAAGGGCTGGTCGAGCAGTTGGCGCTGAAGTACCTCCTCTCCTGCGGCAACGCCACCGGCCGCGAAGTGGCCGATCAGCTCAAGCTCGCCTTCAAGATCGCCGAGGAGGCGTTGCGCCAACTGAAGACCGACCAGTTGGTGATCTATCGCGGCACCGCCCCGATGAACGACTACCAGTACCAGCTCACCGACATGGGGCGCGAGCGGGCGCGCCGGCACTCGGAACACTGCAGCTATTTCGGCGCGGCGCCGGTCTCGCTCAAGGACTACGTGGTCAGCGTCGCGGCGCAGTCGCTCACCAAGCAGCACCCCAACACCGCCGAGTTGGAACACGCATTCGCCGACCTCTTGTTGAGCCCGCGCATGCTCAGCCGCCTGGGGCCGGCCATCAACTCGGGCCGCGGGCTGTTTCTCTACGGCGCCGCGGGTAACGGCAAGTCGAGCATCGCCGAACGCGTGACCAGGGCCTTCGGCAGCACGATCTGGATTCCGCGGGCCATCGGCGTCGACGGCGAAATCCTCCGGCTGTTCGACCCCAGCAACCACCAGGAGGTGCCTTTGGAGGGGACCGACGGCCTGATCGACAACCACCGCACCGACAAACGCTGGGTCCGCATCGAGCGGCCCACGATCGTGGTCGGCGGCGAGCTGACGATGTCGTCGTTGGAGGTCACGCTCAACACTTCGACCGGCATCAGCGAGGCGCCCTTGCAGCTCAAGAGCAACTGCGGGACCCTCGTGATCGACGACTTCGGCCGGCAGCGCATGAGCACCGACGAGCTCTTGAACCGCTGGATCGTCCCCTTGGAAAAACGGTTCGACTTCCTCAACTTGCCCAACGGCAAGAAGATCCAGGTGCCCTTCGACCAGTTGATCGTGTTCTCGACGAACCTCGAGCCCAGGGACCTGGTTGACGACGCCTTCCTGCGACGGATTCCTTACAAGATCGACGTGGTCGACCCGACCGAGGAGGAATTCCGCCAATTGTTTCGGATCATGGCGCCGAAGCTGGGCTTCACGCACTCGGAAACGGCGATCGATTACCTGATCGACACGCACTACCGCCCCGTCAACCGGCCGTTCCGCTGCTGTCAGCCCCGCGACCTGCTGTTGCAAATCCTCAATTTCTGCCGCTACCAGAGGAGGTCACCGGAAATCACGCCGGAGCTGTTTGATTTCGCCGTGGAGAATTATTTCGCGGTGATGTGACCCCGATTTCTTTTTTCACCTCCCCCTATCCCTTTCCAGGCGGTTGCCCGCCGCGCGGGCGCTCAAAATTTGCCAGGCCCGCTCGGCAATCACGCTGCCTGCCTCAAGCGGCGGCAGGCCGGCGGCGTAGATGTTCGAGATCACGGTGTACTCGAAGCGGATCATTGGGTTGCCGCTATCGATGGCCGCCGCGGCCTGGGCGACAGGGTCGAGCAACTGGTAGACCAGGTACGCCGAAAGGCTCGTCGCGCTGGCCGCGTCGCCGCCGGGCCGCTCGCCGACCAATAAGATCGTCAACCGCGATCGCAATCGCTCGGCCAGCGGTTCGGCCAGCTTGACCCGGCCGTACCGCGCGATGATCGGCCGGCCGAGCTTCAATTTGCGGCCGGCCAGCCCGTCGAGCAGCGCGGGCAGGAGCTGCCCCAGGTTGGCATGGACCGCATCGGCGCTTAGCCCGTCGCTGACGACCAGTTGCACATCGGCGTCCTCGGCGGCGAGGGCGGCGGCGCTTTCGGCTGAAAGGGTCGCGCCCCGCCGCGGATCGCACAGGTGTTCGTCCTTGTCGCGAGCGGCCGTCTCGACGACGCGAAAATCGGCCAGGCGCCCGAGGGCATCGAAATCGAGCTCGCGGCGGATCGCCTCGCGCGAAGCGGCCTGGTTGGCCTTCACTCGCCGAGTGACGGCGTTGGTCGGGCGTGGGCCGGCGGTCTCGAAGCCGTACAGCGCTGGTGTCGCGCGGCAAAGCTCGTCGAACTCGGCCTCCGACTCGCAGAAGATGCGAGGGTTTCCCCAGTTCGGCCCCCGCGCGACGCCGCCTTGCTCGTCCCGGACGAAGATGCCGCGTCCCTCGGCCCAATCGACGAACTCGGGCGCGGGCCGGCGATCGAACAGTTCTCGCAGCGTCTGGTCGTCGTGGGCGCTGGTGTCGAAATAGGCCAACATCCGGTCGATGTTGAGGCAAACGTCCATGTAGTAATTGGCCCCGGCCGCGGCCAGCAGTTGCGCGGCCATCTGCTGTCCCTCGAGCGTGATCCGCGCGTGAAGCGTGTAACAGGGGGCCATTCCCATCGGCAGCCCTATCAGCTTGCCCATGAAATGGTCCTGCAAGTTGGCGGCGATCATCTCGAAGTTGTCGAGGTGCGTTTCGGGGCCGATGAAGCCGGTGACGTTGTTGACCATGAACGGGTCGTACCGGCGGGCCAGGCCGTAGGTCAGGGCCTCGGCCGTGGTCATGTCGATCCCCTGGTGCTTGCCGTACGAATACTCGCTCCCCTGGCCGGTCTCGAAGTACATCCATTGGCGCGCCGTGCCGGCCAGCGCCCCACGCCGGCCCATGGTGTCGTAGGCCTGGTCCAAGAGGTCGACGCTGACGTCGAATTCGGTCAGGTTCGTGGCCTCGGTTCCCGCCAGGCTCTGGAACATGACGTCCAGCGGGGCGCCGCGCTCGAGACAGGCAAGCTGCGTCTTGACGTGGGCCAACACGCACGTCTGCGTCGGCACTCCGGTCTGCCGGCGCAGCTTGTCGAGAAGAAACAGCAAGGCCGAAACGTTTTCCACGGTGTCGATGGCCGGGTTGATGCCGATCAGGGCGTCGCCCGAGCCCAATGCAAGACCGGCATAGACCAACAGCGCGACGCCTCGCGGGTCGTCGGACGGATGGTTGGGTTGCAACCGTGAGGAAAGCGTGCCCGGCAGCCCCAAAACCGTGCGGGCTTTCGTCGGCCGGCTGAGCTTGCGGGCGGTGTAGACAAGCTCGTGGGTGTCCATCAATTTCGCGACGGCGGCGGCCATCGGCCCGGTCAGCGCGCGACCGATTGCCGCGGCCTCGTCGCCCGTCGCGGCCAGCAGGCGGTCCTTGAGCTCGCCGAGGTTCCAATCGGCGATGGTCGCAAATCGTTGGCGATCGATGTCGTAGTTGACCCGCATCACCGAGTCGACGCGGCCCTGGTCGTCGACGAGCGGCCGGTCATGAAGATGTCGCAGGGGCAGCGACGAGAGGATCTCGCGAGCGGCCTCGCGGGCAATCTCGGTTTCGGCCGCCAGTCCCGCGCCGCGGTCGCCCGCCTTGCTCTCGTCGGCGGCCGCCAGAAGCCGCTTCAGCCCGGCAAACTCGTATTCGCGGCCGAAGAGCGTCGTCCGGTACGATTCATCCGGCTTCGGCTCCGGGACCTCGATGGCCTCGATCGGTGTGAGCTGTTTCATGGACGGTGTGGTTCATTCAGGAATCACTCCCAGCGCGGCGGCAACGTCGGCGGGCAATTCGTCGAAATCGTCCGCAATCCGAACCTTGCCTCTCCACTGTCCTCCCTTGCGAGCTGTCTTACCGCGACGGTACGCGACAAGCTTTGCCACGGGCTTTCCAGCCCGCGCGATGATGATCTCCTCTCCGGCCTCGGCGCGCTCCACGAGTTTGGAGAGCTGCGACTTTGCCACGTGAATATTGGTCATCTGCATCTCATCGACTCCAAGTTCCTGACTTAGCTAAGCTAAGTCTACGTCGCTTCGCTCGCTCGATCAAGCTCGCAGACGCCGAAGGCAGGGTCCCGATGGCAGCGCGTGTGATACAGTCCAGGCGTTGGCGGACAGCACAAGGGCGTCAGCCCGCCGTGCAGGTGTCCGCCTAAGCCTGGACTTGGCTATGCCTGCGGCGACTTCCCCGCTCTCACTGCCGGAATCGCTGGTCGACCTGCGTGACGTCCATTCGGTTCCGCGCCGTGCTGGAGCAGTTGATCGGCGGCGGCAAGCGGATTGCGAGCCTGGTGCCGCCGTACCGCGAGCACCTCGCGCAGCATTTCGCCGTCACGTACATGCGCGTCGCTTTACCGGAACCGTACGCAACGGAACCATGAGGAAAGTTAGCCCGCCATTAACACGCCACCGCAGACATTGTACGCCTGGCCGGTCACGACCCCCGCCACGTTGCCGGCCAGGTAGACCGCCAAGGGAGCGATCTCTTCGGGCTCCAGCCGGCGGCCGAGCAGAGTCTGGGAGGCCTCCTGGTCCGCGAACGAAACACCACGCCGCTGGGCATCGTATTCGATGCGGCGGTCGTTCATCACGGTATGGACTGGACCGGGGCAGATCGCGTTGACGGTGATCCCCTCCGCCGCGACCTCCAGCGCCAGGGTCCGCGTCAGCCCAAGAACGCCATGCTTGCTGGCGGAGTACGCGGCACCGTGGAGCGTGCCGATCTTGCCGGCGATCGAGGCCACCGTGATGATTCGGCCGAACCGCCGGGCCAGCATGTCCGGGAGCACCGCCTTGCACAGCAGGTATGGCGCCGTCAGGTTCACCGCCAGCGACAGGTCCCAGAAGGCGTCGTCGAAATCGACGACGGGCCGGGGGCCGGCGCTGCTGCCAACCCCGGCGTTGTTGACCAGGATCTCGATTGGCCCCAAAGTCCGCTTGACCTGGGCGACAACCTGCGCGGGCACGTTGCGATCGGCAAGGTCCGCTGAAATCGCCACGGCCGTGCCGCCGGCCGACTTGATTTCCCCGACGACCCCGTCAAGTTCCTTGGCGGTCCGCGCGGTCACCACGACTCTGGCACCCTCGCGAGCGAACGCCAGCGCGATGGCCCGGCCGATTCCCCTGCCCGCCCCCGTCACCAAGGCCACGCGATCTTGAAGTTGGGCCATGCATCATCCTCCAGGCGGTTCGATGTTCATAGTTTCGCGGACAATGACGATTCTAACCTGGCCCACGTGGCATCCGAAAGCGGTGCTATCCGGCGCTATCCACCTGGTTGCTGAGTGGCTGCGGCCGAATTGAGTTGCGTAACCCGCGTCGGCCTGTTGCAGAGTCCAAACGAT
>DATLQY010000240.1:0-15716 GCA_035534975.1 Pirellulales bacterium | reverse complement strand
CGTGAATGTCTCATCGTTGGCCGCGTAACGTATGGTCATTGGTCGACGGTGGTTTGTCCGGAGAGCGCATGACGATCGAAGGTTGGAACGAAGGCGAGGAGGAACCATACCATGGCCGGCGCCTGCTGCGCCGCTATACGATCGCCTCCTTCGCCTGCATGACTGCCGCGCTGGCGTGCGTTCTGCTGCTGGGGATCTGGGGCGCGGCACACGACGTGAAGCAAGAGCGAATCGCGTTGCTGAAATCGGAAGTGGCCGTGCTCAAGTCGCATGCCGAGCGCACGGTCGGCCATTTCGAGAGCCAGTTGCTGGAAGGGAGCGTCGCCCCCGATTTCCACGGCTTGCAGGACGCGAGTTGGCTGCGCACGCATTGGAAGCGCGAGATCCTGCACCAGGAAAAGTGGGCCTACGCCGCCATTGAAGATGCCACCGGGAAGATCGCCGCGCACAGCAACCCAGCCATGCAGGGGGGCCGGCTCGCCGGCGAGTGGTATCAGCGCATCGTGACCGGCGTTGGCGGCGACGTCGTGGAAACACGCTTCGCCGATTTGACCGAGGGCAGGCCCGCCTTCGACATCCGGCTGCCCATCGCGTTCAAGGGCAATGTGGTCGGCACCTACCATTCCGGGCTGAACGCCGACTGGTTCGAAGACCGCGTGGCGGCGGAACGCAAAAACGCGATCTTCGGTTGGGCTGTTGTGATCGGCGGGGTCGCGCTGGTGGTGCTGCTGGCGGTCGGCTCGCTCTCCCTAATCTCCCGGCAGTCCGCGGCCCTGCAACGCCGCGTCGAACGGGCCGACGTGCGGCGAATGAAGGACCTCGCGAGGTTCATCGTCGGCGTGACCCACGAGGTCCGCAACCCGCTCAACACCATCCGCTTGAACCTGCACTCGATCGGCCGCGTGCTCCGCCGCGACGTCTGTCTGCCCGACGCGGAACTGGCGGCCATGCTTCGCGAGTCGGTACGCGAGATCGACCGGGTGGCCGCCCTGGTCCGCGAGATGCTGGGCTATGCGGTCGGCGAGCCGTACCGCGCCGAGGACATCGATCTGAACGACGAGGTGCGCGGCGCGCTGGATCTCGTCAAGCGGCTGATGGAGGAGGACTACATCGCCGTCGTGGCCCGGCTCCCTTCGGATCCCGCTCGCGTGCGGATCGACCGCGCGTGCCTGCGGAAGGTCCTGCTGAATCTGCTGGACAACGCCCGTGAAGCCGTCGGCAAAGGCGGCAAGATCGAAGTCGAGGTGACCCGCGCGCGGAATGGATTGGAGCTGGCGGTGACGGACAACGGTCCGGGCGTGCCGCCGGCGCGGCGCGAACGGATTTTCGAACCGTTCTGTTCCGGCCAGGATGTGGGTATTGGCCTTGGCTTGGCGCAGGTCAAGAAGTTCGTCGAGGAGGGGGGCGGCGAGATCGCCTACCGCGCGGTCCACGATGGCGGGAGCCGGTTCGTCGTCCACCTGCCCGAGGCATCCGTGGTGCAGGTTTCCAACCTGCCGTAGCGTGGGGCAGGTTTCCAAGGGGCCATCAAGAGAAAGTGAAGTTATGGCAGGTTGGAAACCTGCCCCACGAGGGTTGACCGCCGCCGTCATGTACATCTACGTGAAACCAGGCCAACGAAGGTCGTGCGCCGTTTTCGGACGGACGGCGATTGTGAGCATTCTCCGTTCGTTGCCCAATGCGCCGGACTCCTGGCTATGCCAGGAGATAGCCACCGGTCGTTACCTCGTTCTGAATGAATCGGCGATCGGCGAGGTGCTCGCGCCGTCGGTCGGCGCCGATGCTTCTGGGACCGACGACGGACCGTGAGCCAGGAAACGACGGGAAACGGAATGAATTCCGTTCTACGGACCTGCCCCACGAGGCCAGAAGGCCATTGTGAAAAAAGCCGCCAGCGAGGCAGGTTGCTGGCGGCTTCACGGAAACACAGGCCCGTTCCAACCATCGGCGCGCCGGGCGCGGTATCATAAGCCTGGTTTTTCCGCGCGGCGCGACAACTCCGCCGGCTGCCATTGTGCCGCGAGCTCGTGCCAACAGCACGACATGTTGACGCGGCCGGTCGGTCGCTCGGCGTTGCCACCAACCGCGTTAAAGCTTTGTCGATCAATGAGAAACGCCGCGCGCCGCGCTGGCCTCCCTCGTCACGGCACGATCTTTGCTCAAGGTATGGAATCAAACGCAATCCCAAGGAGGCGACTCATGACGCGCACGACGCCGACGACGGTAGTTTGCAATTCGGGAACTGATGGACATGCGGAGCCGGGGCGCGGCGTGTGCCTTTGCACTTCGCCCCCAACGTACCAAGCGGCGCTCTCGCCGGGCGGCGCACGATGTGAACGACTTTTGGTGACAACCGCGGACGAGCCGCCGCGCCGCGTGACCGCGAGCGAAGACGAACCACCGAAGGCCTTCTCGCTGCACTGGCCCCCATCGCTTCTACCCGGCTGGCCGATGCTGGGGCCCGTTTGCTGATCGCAGTCGTGGGGCACGTTTTCGTGGCGCAGGTTTCCAACCTGCCATGACACACGATCGGAACTTTTACGAGTTCCGCTACTCGGTTTATGGCAGGTTGGAAACCCGCCCCACGTTCCCATTCTCATCGCAAGGATGCAATTCGATCACATGGAGATACTCAACGTCTTGGCACTGCGGGGCCCGAACATCTGGGCCAATTTTCCCGTCCTGGAGGCCCGAGTCGATCTGGGAGAGCTGAAGGATTCTCCCTCCCACCAATTGCCTGGCTTCAACCAGCGGTTGATGGCGTGGCTGCCCTCGATGATCGAGCACCGCTGCGGCCTCGGCAAACGCGAAGGTTTTTTCGACCGGCTGCGAGGGGGCACCTACATGGCCCACATCCTCGAGCACGTGACCTTGGAATTGCAAACGTTGGCCGGCTGCGAAGTTGGGTACGGCCGGGCCCGCGAAACCTCGGCGGAGGGCGTGTACAAGGTGGTCATCGAGTACGATGACGAAGCCGTTGCGCGCGCCTGCCTGGCCACCGCGTTCGTGCTGTGCCTGGCCGCCGTCGACGATCGGCCGTTCGACATCTCGGCCGAAGTGGCGCGGCTGCGCGAGTTGAGCCACGAGCTTCGGCTGGGACCGAGCACGCGCTCGATCGTCGACGCGGCGAAACGGCGCGGCATCCCCGCACGGCGCCTCAACGCGGGCAACCTCGTGCAGCTTGGCCATGGCGCGCGGCAGCGACGGGTGATCGCTGCCGAGACCGACCGCACCACGGCGATCGCCGAGAGCATCGCCCAGGACAAGGAGTTGACCCGGACTTTGTTACGCTCCGTGGGTGTGCCGGTGCCCGAGGGCCGTCCGGTCGAAAGCGCCGGCGACGCCTGGGAGGCCGCCCGTGAGCTTGGCACGCCGGTGGTCGTCAAACCGCGGTACGGCAACCAGGGCCGCGGAGTGGCGACGCACCTGGCGACGGAAGCGCAAGTGACGGCTGCGTACGAGGCCGCGCGTAAGGAGAGTTCATCGATCGTGGTCGAACGGCAAGTGGAAGGCGCCGATTACCGCCTGCTCGTCGTGGGCGACCGCCTCGTGGCCGCCGCGCGCCGGGAAGGGGCGCAGGTGGTGGGTGACGGCGCGCGCTCCGTCGCCGAGCTGGTCGACGATACGAACGCCGACCCGCGACGCGGCAGCGACCACGCAACCCCATTGAGTAGGGTCCGTCTCGATGCGATCTCGCTGGGAGTCCTGGCCGAGCAGGGACTTTCGCCGGAGGCCGTGCCGGCCGCGGGGAGGCGCGTGCTCGTGCGCCGCAACGGCAACCTGAGCACCGGCGGCACCGCGACCGACGTCACCGACCTGGTCCATCCGCAGGTGGCCGAGCGGGCCATCGAGGCGGCCCGGATGATCGGACTCGACGTGGCAGGGATCGACCTTCTGACGCGCGACGTCGGCCGGCCCTTGGAGGAGCAGGGCGGCGCCGTGGTCGAAGTCAACGCCTGTCCGGGCCTGCGCATGCACCTCGAGCCGTCGGCCGGCCGGCCGCGGCCCGTGGGCGATGCGATCGTGGATGCGCTCTTCGCTCCCGGCGAGAACGGCCGGGTGCCGTTGGTCAGCGTGACGGGCACCAACGGCAAGACGACCACCACGCGCTTCATCGCGCACTTGCTCGAGACAAAGGAGAACGCGGTGGGCATGGCCTGCACCGACGGGATCTTCATCGCCGGCCGGCGGATCGACACCGGCGATTGCAGCGGTCCGCAAAGCGCCCGCGCGGTGCTGCTCAATCCAAAGGTCGACGCGGCCGTGCTGGAAACGGCACGCGGCGGAATCCTCCGCGAAGGCCTCGGTTTCGACCGCTGCGACGTGGCGGTGGTGACGAACCTCGCCGAGGGTGATCACTTGGGTGTCGGCGGCGCCGAGACGCTTGAAGACCTCGCGCGCATCAAACGTTGCGTTGTCGAGGCCGTCGCGGCGGACGGCACGGCCGTGCTCAAAGGGGACGATCCGCTCGTCGCGGCGATGGCCCAGAAGTGCGCTGGCTCGGTGATCTTCTTCGCTCAAGACGAGAATCACCCCGTGATTGGTTCGCACCGCGATCGTGGAGAACGCGTGCTGTTCGTACGGGAGGGGCGGGTCGTGGCGTCCGAGGGACCACGCGAGACGGTCGTCGCCGAGCTCGCTCGTGCGCCGCTAACCCACGGTGGGCGTATTGGTTTCCAGGTTGAAAATACGCTGGCCGCCGTTGCGGCCGCCTGGGCGCTGGGGACGACTTGGCAAGACATTCGGGACGGTCTGGAGTCGTTCGTCGGCGGACTTTCGCAGGTGCCCGGCCGATTCAACATGTTGGCCATCGGAGAAACGACCGTTGTCCTCGACTACGGCCACAACTCCTCGGCGCTCGCCGCCGTCGTGGAAGCGGTCGAGCAGTGCCCGCACTTGCGTCGTAGCGTGGTCTATTCGACCGCGGGCGACCGCCGCGACGAAGACATCGTCAGGCAAGGCGAACTGCTGGGCGACACGTTCGACCACGTCATCTTGTACGAGGGCCGCTACAAACGGGGCCGCGCCGACGGCGAGATCATGGCCCTCTTCCGGCGCGGGCTGGAGACCGGCGGCCGCGTGGCGGAAGTGCGCGAAGTGCAAGGCGCCTTGGCGGCGCTTGAGTTCGGCTTGCACACGGCCCAACCGGGGGAACTGTTGATGATTCAGGCCGACGCGATCGACGAAACGGTCCGCTTCCTGCAAGACTACCTCGCGCGGCGTCAGCACGGCCACGAAATCAGTTGGAGTGAAGTGCTGAACGTGTCCAGCGACCGACATCTTGTGCGGTAGCAGAATTCGCAAGAATTCCGGCGTCGCCTATCGAGGCCGCGCGCGGTACATGGCCCCTTGGAAACCTGCCCCACGACGAAACGCTTTGAAACTGTGGTGAGAATGCTGGTCTGCGACCTGGACGGCACGCTGCTCGGCGACGATCAGGCCCTCGGCCGGTTCGCCGAGTGGTATGGCGCCCAACGCGGCCGGATGCGCCTCGTGTACGCCTCGGACCGCCGATATGTCTCGGTGCGCGAGGCCGTGGCGGCGACCGCCTTGCCGGCGCCCGACGCGGTGATCGCGGACGTGGGCACGGAAATTCGCCTGTTCGACGACGGCCAGGCGTTGGGCGATTGGCACGACCGCTTCCGCGGTGGCTGGGACGCTCGGCGCGTCCGCGCCGCACTTGCGGCGTTCGACGTCCTCAGGACCCAACCCGCCGAGCACCAGTCGCCGTTCAAGGTCAGTTATTACGCCGTGAACGCCGCCGCCGACCTCATGCGTCAAGTGCGTTGGGCGTTGTGTCAAGCGCGGCTCGTGACGGAAGTGATCTACAGTTCATCTCGCGACCTCGACGTGCTCCCGGCGGGCGCAAACAAGGGCGCAGCCACCGTCTGGCTGGCGCGCCGCTGGCGGATTCCGCTCGAGCGCGTCCTGGTCTGCGGCGATTCGGGCAACGACGGCGCGTTGTTCGTACCGCCCTTTCGCGGCACCGTCGTGGGCAATGCCCAGCCTGAACTCGCGGCACTGGCCGGACCACACATCTACCGCTCGCCCCACTCCCACGCCGCCGGCGTGCTCGACGGCCTTCGGTACTGGCTCGCCGAAGCCGACGCGCCGTAACGCTTTGGACCCCATCGAGCTTGCCTCGATGGTGATCAAGATGGTGGGCTAAGGCGGCCCGCGCCCCCAACTCGTCAGACCCCATTGAGCTTGTCTTGTATGCTCGTTTTCTAGGTTTGCCGCACGCTTCTCGTCATGGCAGACTGGAATGCGTGTTTGGGAGTCGCGAGGAGAGCTAAACGCTTGTCTGAGGTTCGACCTCTTCATTGAGATTGCTCCCTCCGACCTTTGGCTGAGGCTTGGTTGGAACATGTGGCATTGACCACTTATCACAAGGCTGGCCCAGGTCGAAGGATGCTCGGAGGACCCCCGCGGCTACTGTTCCGTTCATAGTTCTTGGGAGTTTTTGTCATGCCATCGATTGAAGTACAACCGAACGTGTCCCCCGCGGTGCCGGTTGCCGTCGGTATCGACACGGCCCGCTATGGTCACTCCGCGCACTTCCTGCGCGAAGATCGCCAGCCTGCAATCAAGCCGCTGGACTTCACCGAGTCCAGCGAAGGGTACGCCAAACTGCGTGCCGCGTTTGAAAAGATCGTCGCCCGTGAGCCACGGGCGCATTTCCACATCCGGGTCGACGCGGCCGGGCAGTACGCTACGAACCTGGAACGCTTCCTGCGAGGATTGCCCTGGCCCAAGACCCTCTCCATCGGCGAGCCGGAACGCAACAAGCGCTACCGGCAGGCGCTCTTTCCCAAACGCAAAGCGGACGCTACTGATAGCTTGGCCAACGCGCGCTTTGCGATCGCCGAACGTCCCCCCGAAACGCCCGACGTGCCGGCCGAGTTCTATCAACTCCGCGAGGTCGTCAGCCGTTTGGAGGCGCAGGTTCGCCAAACGACGCGGGTGGTGAACCAGTTGCATAACCTCTTGTCGCGGGTCTTCCCCGAGTTGGCCACGATTGTGTCCGACCTGGCCGCCGGTTACGTGCTCACGCTGGTCGACAAGTACCCGACTGCCCAAAAGATCGCTCAAGCCAAGCCCGCTTCGCTGACCGCGATCCCACACCTGACCGCGAAGAAGGCCGACGAAATTCAGAAGGCCGCCAAGGACTCCGTGGCCTCGTTGCGCGGCTCCGTTCCCGAGGCGTTGGTGACACAGCTTGTTGCGCAAATCAAGGCCAGTCTGGCCGCCGAGAAATCCCTGGAAAAACTGACGCTGCAAGCCTATCAGGCCTTGCCGCCAGGCCCCCATCGCCAAGTCGAGACGATCAAGGGGATTGGCCCGGCGACCGCGGCCGTGATCGTGGCCAAGGTCGTCTCCATCGACCGTTTCGAGACGGCCGCAGACTTGGTGGGCTATTTCGGGGTATTCCCCGAGGAGAGCAGCTCCGGCGTGGACAAGCGGGGCAAGCCCTGCGCGCCAGGCACGATGGAGATGTCGCGCAGGGGAAACGACCTGGTCCGTCGCTATCTCTACATGGCTTGTTGGTCGGCTTGCAAGTTCAACCCGGCGATCCGCCCTTTGTATGCCCGACAGATGGCCCATGGCAAGCGGGGCGACGTGGCGCTGGGACACTGCATGCGGAAGATGCTGCACTTGGTCTTCGCCGTGTGGAAGACCGACCGCCCTTTCGATCCCAACCACTACCCCTGGGAAAAGGCCGGTACCCAGGAGAAAAAAGATGAAAACGCCGCGGGCCACAACCGGGACATGCCCGAAAAGCAAGTGGTCACCGCGGCTGATTCCAAGGTAGACGAGGCACAGCCGGCCGTCAACGCGCCACTGACCAACGAGGCACCATCGTGCCGGGCTGCCCCTGTGCAGAAGGATGAACGGGTCGATTTCAAAGCCTTGCGTCAACACGTCACGATGGAGCAGATCCTCTCCCACCTGGATTGTCTGGCCGATCTGCGAGGTGCAGCCGCCCAACGACGCGGGCGCTGCCCGATCCATGCCGACGCAGGCGACCGTCGTCGTTCTTTTTCGGTGAACTTGGAGAAGAACGTGTTTCAATGCTTTGATCCTGCATGCGGCATGAAAGGCAACGTCTTGGACCTCTGGGCTGCGGTCCATCGGATGCCCTTACATGAGGCAGCACTGCACCTCGCCAAAACGTTCCAACTGGACAAAGGGACAGAAGAGAAGAGGAACCCGTAAAGGAACCCGTAACGCGGAAACACCCCGCACCTCAACCTCCACGAGAACATCATGGACACCAGCTAAAAAAGGGCGTCATCACGCCCGACGCCACTTGAAATTCAATGTTGGATCTCAATGGTGAATCAGATGCGGAGCAAGAATACGATGCCCAAGACACTGATCCAACCGGTGACGACGAACCACGCTCCATGCAGGCCAAGGTGCAACCATTCCTGGCTGATCCAAATGAAGCCCGCCGCGCCCAGCGCCGCCGAGACGGTCGTGAGCATAGCAAAGCGGGTGTCGCCCGCCCGCTTCACCGCGCCGGCGAACATCACATTCATGGCGTCAAACAGCGAATAAAAGGCCACAAAGCGTAACAGGACGGCCGCCAACTTGCGCGGCACGGCGTCGGCCGTCGAGTCGTGGGCATGACCGTAGGCCCACAATGGCGCGTCGGGACAAAGCACGTAAATCGCCGCCAACGGCAAGAACACGGCCAGCGCCAGGCAGAGCCGATCGCCGGCATCGTGCTGCACCTACCCGCCTCACAGGGTATTATAGGCCCGCAGTCTGCCGGCCGTCATCTCGCGAGTGAATTTGTAAAAGTGCCAGTGGGTCACGCAACGGTTCATGAACTGCGCAAAACCCACGATGTCTCGGCGATGCCTCAGGTTGCGAGTAAAGAAGTATTTGGCGTAGACCTTGCCGACCGAAAGCAACGAGCCATCCCATAAAAGGGCCCAGAACAGGGACCAGAGGAGGAACAGCCCGTAGCTCAAAGTCGGCATGCGCTTCCCTTCCCCGGCCTTGCGGCAGATCTCGGCGCGACGCTCCAGGTATTCGGCCGACTCGTAGACCTTGAAGTAGCGGTCGAAGTACGCCTCGGGCGCATAGAGTCGCTGGACGAGGTTCCAGTAACCTTGTCGCAACTGCTCGCGGGTCATCTGCTGGGGAACGAAATTGCAGCTTGGATCCTCTTCGACCAGACGGCGCTCGCGCTTCAGCCGCTCGTACAGAGGTGTTCTGGGGACCGCCTGCAGCATGCCGACCATGGCCAGGGTAATGCCGTTCTCCTGGATGAACCGGAACTGGTCGTCAAAGATTTCCTTGTCGTCGCTGTCAAAGCCGACGATAAATCCACCACTAACGTCGAGACCCGCGCTTTGAATCCGCGCCAGCTTGGCCCCCAGCGAGTCGCCACGCGTGTTCTGAAACTTCTTGGTCTCGTTCAGTGACGCCAGCCGCGGCGTTTCTATCCCGATGAACACGCTCCTGAAGTTGGCGCGGTACATCAAATCCAAAAGCTCCGCATCGTCGGCCAGGTCGATGCTGGCCTCGGCCATCAGACGCAACGGGTAGTTGTGTCGCTCCATCCAGGGAATCAGTTCCGCCAGCAGCGCTTTGGCCTTCTTCTTGTTCCCGATGAAGTTGTCGTCGACGATGAAAGCCGAGTGAAACCCGGCCCGGCGCATGTCGTCCAATTCGGCCACGAACTGAGCGGGATGCTTCACCCGCGGCCGGCGGCCATAGATTACGATGATGTCGCAGAACTCGCATTGAAATGGGCAGCCGCGAGAATACTGCAGCGCGCCGGTGGCATAGCGGTCGACCTTCAGCAAATCAAAACGCGGCCGAGGCGCTTGGGTCATGTCGGTCGGCGTCGATTGCTCATAGCGCTTTTCGGTAGGAGCGCCGCGGGCAAAGTCGTCGAGGAACTGCGGCCAGCTGGTATCGGCCTCGCCGACGAAGACCACGTTGCACAGCCCCTCAAAAGACTCTTCCTGCACGGAAACGAACGGCCCACCGACGACGGTGAATTTATTTCGTGCTTGCAACTCAAGGAGTATCTGGCGCATGCGCAGCTTTTGCACGTTCATCCCCGTCACTCCCACAACGTCGAAAGTCTGCACGAAGTCCCAATCGATGTCCTCGACATTTTCGTCGAGCACGTACACGTCGTGGGGGCCGCAGAGCCCGGCCACAGCCGACAGCGAGCCGGGCAGCATGGTGCTGCGCTTGTTGCCCGGATAGAGCGGCAGCGCGAATTCAAAACCCCAGTACGAAGGCTCAAAGTGGGGATTGATCAGGCAAATTGACAGCGTTTTCGCGGGTGATTTCGTCGCGGCAGGGTGCTGGACGCCGTTCGCGATGAACGGAATCGTTTCGGTTGTCATGGTGCAGTTTCGCGGGCTTGCTGGCGTCACCCAGAGTCAACGCGGGCCGTCGTTTGGGGACCGGTGGCGTCAGGATAGGCGATTTGGGGAAATCTCCAAACACCAATCCTGAGATCGTAGGTTTATTGTATCCGTGACTTGCGGAAAATTAGAGAATAATGCCTCGCTAAAGCGAAGATAAGGTTTTCATTAGATAGGAGGCACTCGCTCTTTCGCGTGCGTAGCATATCGAAAGAAGCCCCGGAACCGGGGTTGCCCCGGCGGGCGATTGCGATTATCACGCAAGCGGGCAATGCCTATCACGGCCACGAACAAGAGAGGAAAAAAATGAGCAGCCCTAGCGTTGGCGGCCGCGTAGCACATTTCATTCACCAGAACTTTTTGTGGTTTCTTCTCGGCTCGTATGCCGCGGCGACGTTCTTCCCCGGCTTCGGCCTCTGGTTGCGCGACGTCGCGGTCGGCCAACTCGCTCTCGGAGGAAACAGCCCCACGCGCATTTCGCTGAGCATGCTCATGCTGTCGTTCCTGCTGCTCAATGCCGGCCTCGGCGTGGAGCCCAGCCAGTTGAAAAAACTGTTTCAAAAGCCCTTGACGCTTTTGAGCGGGCTGGCGGCCAACCTGCTGATTCCCATTGCCTTCATTTTCTGCGTCACGCAGGTGATGCGGCTGTGGCACAACGCCGACGAGGTGCAAAACATCCTGGTCGGACTGGCGCTGGTTGCCTCCATGCCGATCGCCGGCTCTTCCACCGCTTGGTCGCAGAACGCCAACGGAAACATGGCCCTCAGCCTGGGCCTAGTGCTGTTCTCGACGCTCTTAAGCCCGCTGGCGACCCCAGTGGCTTTGCACGCCGTCGGCCTGATGACCACCGGCGACTATTCGGAAGATCTGCACGAACTGGCCTCCGGCGGCACGAACGCCTTCCTTGCTGTCAGCGTCATCCTGCCGTCGATCGCCGGAATCGTCCTGCACCTGCTGTTGGGCAAAGCCCGGGTGGTGGCGACCAAGCCCTATCTGAAGCTCGGCAACTTCGTGGTGCTGTTTCTGCTGATCTACTCGAACGCCTCGATTTCGTTGCCCCAGGCGGTGCGCCAGCCCGACTATGACTTTTTGGCCGTGATGCTCGTCATCGCGGTGGCACTTTGCAGCGTCGCCTTTTCCGCGGGTTGGGCGATCGCTCGCCTAATGCGGGCAGGCGGCGGCGAACGAACGTCGCTGATGTTCGGACTGGGCATGAACAATAACGGCACCGGCCTGGTGCTGGCTTCGATGGCGCTGGCCGATCATCCCACGGCGATGTTGCCGATCATCTTTTACAACCTGGTGCAGCATCTGGTTGCCGGCGGAGTCGACCGTCTCGTCCTGCGCGAGCGACCCAAGGCGCCCGTGGCTGCCACGGCCGTTCCAAAATCGTGACCGATCACGGCAAAAGCCGGCGGCCCACCGCGGTGTTCAGTTGCAACATGCTGCGTCGGTGACGGATCAGCGCGTCTCGATACTGGCGGACGATCTCGTTTCGGTCACGCAGCGCGAAGAGATAATCCACGGTGCTTGTGCGACCGGCCTCATGCTCGCGGTACGCAATGGCCCTGACTTTTTCGGAGGCCGGCAAAACGAATTTCTCGATTCGCCTGACAGCTTCGCGACTGGCATAATACTCCTGGACCGAGCGTTCTACTTCGGCAATCGCCTCGCGCTCCCGAGCGTCCAATGCGGAGCGAGTCTGCGCGACGTTTAGCTCAGCTCGTCGGACTTCGCCCTGATTGCGGTCGTACAACGGGATGGAACTCATTAAGCCCACCGAGAAACTCGTCGCATTTTGACCACCGATGTGCGCATTGTTCTGGAACTGATAAGGAGAATAGACGACGAACAAGTCCTCAACCCATTCCTTGCGCGCCACTTGCACGTCGGCCTGCGCCCGGTGAATGCCCAGTCGGAAGGCCATAACGTCTGGCCGGTTATCGAGTGCCATTCGCACCAAGTCGTCGCGATCCGGCAACGGGGCCTCGGGCGCCTTGACCAGCCCGCGCAGCTCGAGTTGCGCCGCCTGTTCGCGTGGAATCATCAATAAGGCGGCGAGACGGTGTTTTGCTTGGAACAACTCACTTCGCTCCTGGTCGAGCCCTAGGCTGGCAGTTTCGTATTGGATCGCCAGGTTCAGTTCATCTGATTCGCTGATCTCACCGGCGTGCGCCTGTTTCCGCGCCGCGTCGAGCATCGTTCTCGCGCCCGCCAAGCTCACTTCAGCATAACGCAACGTGTCGCGTTCCACGATGACGTCAGTGAATGCGACGTAAAGGTCGTCGATAGCCAACCGGACTGCGTTCTGATACTGGGCTTCGAGGACGCGCACGGCACTGGCCGCAGCCTGCATGCGTGCATCTCGCTTCCGATTGATGTCGAATGGCTGCACGATGCTGGCACTATATTGGTTCCCACCGGGGCGATCCGTCGAATAGGGCTGATACGGAAAGTTGGACGCGGAGACGAAGTAAAAAGGATTGGATCGCTGACTGGCGGTCAGAATGTCCGCTCGAGCTTCTGGAATCTCGAATCGTTTGGCGCTCAAGTCCGGATTCCGGCGCAAAAGTCGCGCAATGGCCTCATCAAGCGTCAAGCCATTCGGTGGACCCTCGACTTCACCGGATGGCAGATCCAGCAAGCCGTAAAGCGGGGCAATTCTGCGCTCGCTCGTTTGCGGTAGACGCATTGCCATTCGCGGGGAACGGACGACGCTTCTATGGCGCGGCGAACTAAGTGCCGAAAGGGCACTAGGATTTCCGCCGCCGAGACGAACTCTCGATCGTGCGGGGTCAAGCTCGTCCTCCAGATGGTTGTCGCGTCCGCCGGGGTCGTAATGGAATGGCAATGCCGCCGACCCAGGTACTCGCCCCAATGCATTGGTTTTGCGGTCGGTTTCCTTCCGACTGACCCCCCTGGAGAGGACTATGATTTCGTCCGTCAGTCCGACCAACTGAGCGCATGCTACTGAGCCGAACAAGGTACCGCTTAGGATGATTGCGGCGCCGGCGATCACCGTGCTGAGTCTCATGCCGAGCGGACCCTTCCTACATGCATAGTCGCGCCGATTAGGCACGAATTACCGTATTTTCTATCGACAGTTGATTTAATGACATTGACCAAAGTGCGCACGCAACCGATCACGACGCGCCCGTGGGCTTTATCGAATGTGATGCCCGTAACGGTTGTTCGGGTCGACAGCAGCGCCCGAGCGGGCTCGCCGATCGGCGTTCGCGTTCTCAGTTCTTTTCCCCGCCCGGCGGATTATTGACGTTGCCAGGACGAAGCCACTCGCTTTTACTTGGTCCTCCGACACCTTGTCGCGACGACCGACACGATCGTGACATGTTGACGTGACCCCGCTTCATCCCGGTCGTCGTACACAATCGCCATAAAGCCATGTGTGCCAGCGGGAAACGACGGGGGCCACGCACGTCGCCCTTGGCACGGCACCGCGTTTGCAATTCAGACCAGGCTTCTGAAGCCAACGGCGATCGGCGAGAGAAAGTCGGATCGCGCTTTCAACGTCGCCAGCCCAAACGCAAGGAGGTGTTCCATGCCGGACCAGTTCCCAAAGCGAATCATGATGATTTCCACGCACGGTTACGTCTCGGCCGCTCCCGAGTTGGGCTGTCCTGACACCGGCGGCCAAGTGGTCTACGTGCTGGAAGTGGCAAAGCAACTCGCCCGGACGGGCTGCCAGGTCGACATCCTCACGCGGCGGTTCGAGGGCCGCCCGGAGGTCGAAACGGTGGCGGAGGGCCTGCGCGTGCTGCGTTTTCCCTGCGGTGGCGACGATTTCATCCCCAAGGAATCGGTTTGCGAGCACATTCCCGAGTGGGTCGGGCATGCGGCAAGTTACATCCGCCGCGAACGCCTGCGTTACGACGTGGTCAACAGCCACTACTGCGACGCCGGACTCGCCGGCGTCGCGCTGGCGGCGCGGGCCGGCGCGCCTCACGTTCACACGCCCCACTCGCTGGGCGCGTGGAAGCGCGATTCGATGGGCGGCGACCCCGCCGAACTCGAGCGGAAATACGACTTCCGCCGCCGTATCCGCGACGAGCGCAAGGTCTACGCTGCCAGCGACCTGCTGCTGGCCACCACGCCCGTGCAACGTGGTGTGTTGGAAACGCCCGAGTACTCGGTCCCACCTGAACGCATCCGCGTGCTCCCGCCCGGATACGACGACACGCGGTTCTCGCCCGTGTCGCCCTTGGCTCGACATTCGATTCGACACCGCTTGGGTGTCCGTGGCCCAATGGTCCTGGCGCTGGGACGCGCGGCGAGGAACAAGGGTTTCGATCTGCTGGTGCGCGCGATGCCCGCCGTCTTGGCCCGAGTGCCCGACGCGCGGCTTTGGCTGGCCATCGGCTCGTCGCGCCCCGCCGACGAGGAGCGCCGCGAGTTGGCGGCGCTTTCCGAATTGGCCGCGGGGCTGGGCATCGCCGACCGCGTCGAACTTCGCGGCCACGTTCCCGACGACCAGTTGGCTGATCACTACCGGTGCGCCGACGTATTCGCCTTGAGTAGCCGTTACGAGCCGGTCGGCATGACGGCCATCGAGGCGATGGCCTGCGGTACGCCGTGCGTGATCACCACCGAGGGCGGCCTTTGGGAACTGGTGACCTACGGACGCGACGCGCTGTACGCCGATCCGTTTCTGCCAAGGGCCTTCGCGCGCGCGCTCTGCCAGGTGCTCGAGCAACCGCGCCTGGCCGAGCGGCTTGGGCGGAACGGACTTGCGCGGGTCCGCGCTGGATTCACCTGGCGAAACGTGGCGCTCGGCGTGGCCAACGCCTTCCAATCGGCGACGCGACGTTGGCATGCGACCGGCGCGGACCACCATGCGCGGCGGCCGACTCGCCTCGTGGGCGTCGGGGGCTCGGCGGCATGATGGATTCCTCACGAGTTCCGCCGCGCCACGGGTCCCAGGCGATCGTGTTCGGGCCGGTTTGGCTTGCCGCCGCGTTCATCGTTTCAGCGGCGCCGCCCGGTTGCGCGTCGAAAAGCCGATCGGACACGGCCCGCACGGCGACCGAGCAGTTGGTGGTCTCCACCGCCCTGGATCGGGCGATCGATGCCATCGACTTCGCGCCGCTGGCGGGCAAAGACGTGTACCTGGACACGACGTACCTGGAAGACGTCGTGGACAAGAACTACCTGATCAGCTCGTTGCGCCAGCGCATGTTCGCGCAAGACTGTCGGCTGAAAGACGACAAGGACCAGGCCAAGTACGTCGTCGAGGCGCGGGCCGGCGCCGTCGGGACCAACCGCCACAATGTGTTGCTGGGCATTCCGGCCGTCAGTGGCGAG
>DATLQY010000239.1:0-6481 GCA_035534975.1 Pirellulales bacterium | reverse complement strand
GCAGCCATTTGGCCCGAATCGCCGACTCCGTCAAACCTTCGCCGTTGGTATATCATGGGAGTATCCCTTTGTTGCCTGCCAAGGAATCCGGCCCAGCTTCAGTATAGTGGATCGCGGCGTGCTTGTGTGGGAAATTCTGGAATTTGTCAGTTGTCATTTGTCAGTTGTCATTGGTCATTTGTTGGAAGTGACAGAACCAGGCCGCTATCACCACGACCTTCGATCATCAACGATAGATCATTGACCAACGACACATGACTGACTACGTCATCAATTTCGGCGGCAACCTGCATTTTAGCCCGGCCGAACGACTGGCGCCGCGCTCAGAGGACGAGGTGCTTCGGATCCTGGCGGAGCACGCGGGACGGAGAATCCGCGCGGTCGGACGCTTGCACTCGTGGAGCGAGGCGGTGGTGGCTGACGAGGTCCTGGTTGACTTGCGGCACCTGGACCAGGTGCAAACCGAGCGCCAGGACGACGGTGTGTGGGTCACGGTGGGCGCCGGCTGTCAGATCAGCCGCCTGCTGGCGGAGTTGGACCGCAAGCAACTGACGATCCCGTCGCTCGGCTTGGTCGCCGAGCAGACGATCGCGGGCGCCATCTCGACCGGTACGCACGGTTCCGGAAAGCACAGCCTGTCGCATTACGCGGTCGAAGTCCGCTTGGCGGCCTACGACGGCGCGAACGGCCAACCGGTCATCCGCACGGTTAGCGAAGGGCCCGAGCTGCGGGCGGCGCGCTGCGCGCTGGGCTGCCTGGGAATCGTCCTCGCGGTCAAGCTGCCCTGCCGGCCACAGTACCGCATCGAGGAACACGTCCGCGAGCACGCCACGCTCCATGAGGTGCTGGCGGAAGAAGAAACCTACCCACTGCAACAGTTCTTCCTGGTTCCCTGGCGCTGGCGGTTTTTCGCGCAGCACCGCCGCGAGACGCCGGACCGGCGCAGCGCATCGGCCGGGCTGTACCGCCTCTACTGGCTGCTGGCCATCGACCTGGCCTTACACCTCGTCGTGCAATTCCTGGTAAGGGTCTTGCGCAGTGGCGCCGCCGCGCGTTTCTTCTATCGCCGCCTGCTTGGCTGGGCCGTGGTCCGCGGCTGGAAGGTCGTCGACGACTCGCAAGCGATGCTGGTGATGAGACACGAGCTGTTTCGTCACATCGAGATCGAGCTGTTCGTCGCGCGGCCGCGCCTCGCGGAGGCGCTCGAATTCGTACGAGAGGTAATACGGTCGTTCGACGGCGAGCCAGCGGCACTCAGCCCAGAAACGCGCCGGCGGCTCGACGCGATCGGCTTGCTCGACGAGCTCTTGCGCGCCACCGGCACCTACACGCACCACTACGCGATTTGCGTGCGGCGCGTGTTGCCGGACGACACGCTCATTTCCATGACCGCCGGAGAAGAAGGACCCTGCTATGCGATCAGCTTCATCAGTTACGCGGGCACCGACGACCGAGCGGGGTTCTTCGGTTTCGCGAGCCTCCTGGCGGAAAGCATGGCGGAGTTGTTTGCCGCGCGGCCCCACTGGGGAAAAGTGTGTCCACTCGGCGCGCGGCGCATCGAGGCGCTCTACCCGCGGCTTGGCGAATTCCGCGAGATCTGCCTCGCTCGCGACCCAAACGGCGTGTTTCGCAACCGCTGGATTTCGGAGGTCGTGTTCGGGGACGATGCAACGACGCAAAAAGGATGAATGGAGTAGTTGAAGGAGATACTCGTCGTCTACGCCGAGGACGATCACTCGCGGCATTCTTCCCGGCAAGGCATAACGTCGTCAGGAACCTTGCCCGGGGCGACGGTGAGCCACTCGACGTCGAACGAGCCACGATAGCCGAATATCGAGCCCCATTTGGCATTTTGAACACTGACCTCGATACGGTACTTTCGGATCGCCTCGTCGTACCATTCGCAAACGTCGGCGGTACCCGAGAAGGCACTTGGGAATCGAAACGCGACCACCCCTTCATAGAACCGCTGCGCGCCCGAACGGAGCCGCAGGCCGCCGCGTTCGTCGACCGACAATGCGATATCGACCGCCAAGTGCTGGTGCGTCCCCAGATAGTCGACGATGCAGCCGCGCCGCGGGCTGTGGACCATATAAGCGTCGAAGCGGCGCCGGCGCCGCGTCTGAAACGTGCGGATCCAACTCACCGTCTCGCGACCGAAGGGGTCGACGTACGCGTAATTCTCCAACGTGAATGGAACCTGCCTCGCGCGGTCGGGGAACATGATTCGGCGGGAGCTTCCGAGGTAAAGAAACGGTAGCGTGTACCAGGGACCGTGCCAGATCTCATCCATCACGCCGCGGCCGATCGACGCGACTCTGTCGTTGCTGGAAAACCCGAAGCGACGCTGCACCATCGGGTGCAACCTCGCGAACTCAGCCCCCAGCACTTGTTGATAAATCGAACTCATTTCTCGCTCCTCGCGCGAAGCAACCGGCAACGGCGGGCCGACGGATGCTTGCTCTCGCTACCGGCCAAAAGCCCAATCGTGGCCATTGCCGCCAATAGCACATTGAGTGACACCGGATTGAATGCCGCCGTAAGGTAGCGCGGTGATACGATGGCGACCATAAGCGTCGCTAGAACCATTGCCACGATCGTGGCCGCGAAGTGCCGACCGGCTTGCCGGACGAACAGGAGACTTAGGCCGAAAACGACCTCGCACCCGCCCACGAGCCACAGCGCGTAACCGGCGTGGTTGCCGGTAAGCCCGGCGTCGGCGATCATCGCCAACTCGTCCGCATGCTGCCGCAAGAGTTTCGGCGCGAACCCCTGGTAGATCCAGACGAATGCGACCCCCAGCCGAGCCAACCAATGAATCATTGCCAACCGCAGGCTCGCCGCCGGTTCGGTTCCATTCTCGATCCAGAGCCTCAGTCGGTCGAAGCTCCAAGCCGTGGCCCAGGTGATCAGCGGCCGGAAGACGACTGCGTCGATCACTCGCCCTGCGATGCCGAATCGCACGCGGTAGTCGTAGGCCGTGAGGAAGCGGACGCCGTCGTGGGTCGGAACGTATTGCCAGAAACCCGCCCCTTCGCGAATCAGCGATTTTGGGTCGTTGGACCAGAACTTGAGGGCCGAAGTGCGTTGGTCCAACTCATCGACTTGGCTCCCGACTGATTCTCCTTCTCCGGCAATCGCCAGGCCGAACCCAATTCGAGTTTGGTAAAGAAACCGCTGCGGCTTTGTGAGATCCGGCCGTGGGAGATATTCGATATCTGTAAAACGGAGGTCCCAACGCTGGTGTTGTTTGGGATCGTGGGTCCGCCGCCAGACTTCGTCGAGCGAACCGCGGATGGTCGTTTGGACGTAAATGCTCATACTGGTGGTCTCCGGACGCCCGCGTCTCAATCGTTGGCTCTGCTAACCGCACGAGCTTGGCGGCGATTAACCGCGGATGTTGCGTTTTGAACACATACCCTACAGAAGGGTTCGGAAACCTCGCCTTTTGGCAAGCCGCCGTTTCTTAAGCTAAGCTCTCCATGTGGAGCGACTTAGGGTGGCGGAGCACCGCGGCCGAACATCGTGCCGCTCTGCCGCCGGCGCTTCGTTTGCAAGATGTCATTCCACGGCGCACTCCGCGCCTCCGATCCGACTCAGGAACCGTTCGATGGACCCGACGACCCCACCCCTGGCCAGCCTGGCTGACTTCGTTCAACTCGCGCGTACGCGGCCGCGCCGCTGGCTGGCGCCCGCCTTGCTCGTGACGGCCGTGTCCGTGGCCTATGCCGCGCTGCGGAGCAATACCTGGGAGGCATCGCAAACCTTGATCGTGCGCAACGAGGCGGCGGGCAACCTCGACGAGCCCGGCAAGTTCCACGGCGCCGAGGACATGAAGGCCGCCCAGGAGACGATTCTGGAGATGGCCAAGAGCCCGAGCGTGCTTAGCGAGGCGATGGCCGAGGTCGGCCCGCCGGCCGGCGCCGACGCGACGAATTGGCCGTCGCCGCTCGACGTCGAACGCCAGACCGAATTGATCGCACTCACCCCGCCCAAGGGCGCCGAGTTCGGCAAGACCGAAGTCCTGTACCTCAAGGTCAAGGACACCGATCGCCAACGCGCGCTCGACATGGCGGGCGCCGTGCGCAAACGGCTTACGGCGCGGGTACGGAAGCTTCGCGACGCCAAAGCCCAGAGCATGATCGACGAGCTCGGCAACGCGGTTTCGCTGGCCGAGGCCGACCTGGCTGCATCGACCGCCGAGCTGACCCGGCTCGAACAATCGGTCGGCGGCGACCTGGCCGAGCTGCGGATGCTCTACGATTCGGCCTCCGGCGACGGCGATCTGCGGCGCGGCGCGCTGGAGCTGGAAGCCGAGCTGCGGAAGGCCCAGCTCGACGAAAACAACAACCTGGCCCTGTTCGACTTGCTCAACTCGTCTCGCGTCGACCAGGGCCGCCTCTTGGCCACGCCGGGCCGGCTGCTCGAATCGCAACCGTCGCTCAAACGGCTCAAGGAGGGATTGGTCGACGCCCAACTGCGCACCGCGCAGCTTGCCGGCGCCATGAACGAATCGCACCCCTTGGTCCAGGCCGCACGCGAGGCCGAACAGGAAATCAGCCGGCACCTGCACGACGAGCTGGCCATCGCGCTGCGCGGCGTCAAGGTCGACATGCAACTTTCGTCCGATCGCGCGCGGTCGCTGGGCGAGCAATTGGCCCTGGCGCGCGGCCGGCTGGAGCGTGTGGCCGGGCTGCGGGCCGAATACACCAACCTGGTGGCCGATGCCGCGCACCGCACCCGGCTGCTCGAAGCCGCTCGCAAGGAACTGGCCGAAGCCCGCGGAAGCCAGGCCGGCGCGCACAGCGCCAGCTTGATCGCTGCAATCGACGAACCCACGACCGGTGCCCGCCCGATCGGTCCGGGGCGCACCATGACGGCATTGGCGGGGCTCGTGGGTGGCCTTGTGATCGGCGGCGGCGTGCTGTTCCTTTCGTTGCCTGCCGTGCCACGGACGCCGCAGGCCGAATTCGCTGCCGTACCGGCCCGCTGCCGGCCCGAATCACCTGGCGAATTCCGTCAGCCGGCCTATGGCGCCAGCGGCGGATTTTCGTTCGAGAAGGCGCTGGCGAAGAACCTCATTGTCAGGGCGCCCCGGTAGGGTGGTTCATGCTCATCCTCACCCTGATCGCCGCGCTCTCGGCGCTCGTCTGGGGCGGCGTACTGTTTTGCCGCGGCGGCTTGCTCGCGGGGTGCCTGGCGGTGCTCTTGGCCGGTACGTGTTTTGGCGCCGCTTTCTTTAGTTTGCCGGCCGGACCGATGCCCCTCACGTGCGACCGACTGCTGTGGGCTGTGCTGCTGGCGCAGTACGTCGTTTGGCGCCGGCTTGGCTGGGCCGAGCCAAAACCGTTGGGCAAGGCCGAGTATCTTTTGGGTGCGCTCGCCGTTTGGCTTTGCGTCAGCACCTTCAGCCACGATTGGCGCGTCCGCGGCTCGCAGCCGGCGGCCTGGCTCATGTTCTTTTACGTAATGCCCATGGGCCTTTACTGGGTCGCGAGGCAGAGCCGTTTGTCCGAGCGGTCATTGAAAGCGATGTTCGCCGGCCTGGCGGTCTTCGGGCTCTACCTTGCGGTCACGGCATTGGCCGAGACGCGTCAAGCCTGGTGGCTGGTGTTTCCCAAGTACATTGCCTCTTCCAGCGAAATGAACTTCTTCGGCCGCGGCCGAGGGCCGCTCATGAACCCGGTCGCCAATGGCCTGGTCATGACGGTTTGCCTAGCCGGATTACTCTTGTGCTGGCCGCGTTTGGGGCGATGGGGCCAACTGGCGATTCTGCCCGTGATGTCGATTTTCGCTCTGGGCATCTACGCCACGCTGACCCGCTGTGTGTGGCTAGGCGCCCTGGCGGCGCTGTTGATCGTGGTGGGGCTCTCGATGCCGCGCGTGTGGCGCGTGCCGTTGTTCGTGGGCTCGCTTTTGATCGTCACAGCCGTGGGATTGACGCAGTGGGAGCGCATGCTGGCGTTCAAGCGCGACCAAGGGCTGAGCGAGGCGGACGCCGCCGAAAGCGTCCGTCTGCGCCCGATCCTGGCCGTGGTGGCCTGGAACATGTTCTGCGATCGCCCCGTGGCCGGCTGCGGCTACGCGCACTACCGCGACGAGTTCGTCAACTACCTCGCCGACCGCTCGTTTGACCTGCCGCTGGAAAAGTCGCGGCGGTACCTGCAACACAACACGTTCCTGTCGCTCTTGACGGAAACCGGCCTTATCGGAGCGGGCTTGTTCACCGCGCTGGTGGTCATCTGGGGCCGCGGCGCCTGGCGGCTTTGGCATTCGCCCGAGGCGCCGCCAGCAGCGAGGCAACAAGGCCTGCTGTTCCTGGCGTTCTTGGGAGGTTACCTGCCCAACGCCATGTTTCACGATTTGGCCATCATCCCGATGATGAACATGCTGCTCTTTTTCCTGGCCGGCGTCACCGAGTCGCTACGGCCGCGCGCTTGTGGCGACCCGCCGCCACGCCGACACCGTGGGGCAGGTTTCC
>DATLQY010000238.1:0-15947 GCA_035534975.1 Pirellulales bacterium | reverse complement strand
CAACATCGGCGACTACTACCGCGCGGTACACGAGAAGATCGTTTCGGAAAACATCACCAAGGTCCTTTACCCCAACGACGAGCCCGCCGCCGGAAAGCAGCTTCGTCTCGAACAGCAGTACTTCTTCGTGTCGTGCTCGTTGCAAGACATGATTCGCATCTAACGGCAGCGCGAGCGGAAACTCGACGATTTCCACAAGAAATACGCGATCCAATTGAACGATACGCACCCGGCCCTGGGCGTGGCCGAGCTGATGCGGCTGCTGGTCGACGAAAACGGCATGGATTGGGAGCCGGCCTGGCAGATCACCACGAACACGTTCGGCTACACCAACCACACGTTGCTCCCGGAAGCGCTGGAACGCTGGCCGCTTTCCTTGTTTTCTCGAGTGCTTCCCAGACACCTCGAAATCGTCTACGAAATTAACCGACGGTTTCTGGCCGACGTGCTGAAAAGGCATCCGAACGATCGGGGCAAGCTTGCCCGGCTGTCGCTGATCGAGGAAGGGCGCGAAAAACAGGTGCGGATGGCGAACCTGGCATGCGTCGGCAGCCGCGCCATCAACGGCGTCGCGGCGCTGCACAGCCGGCTCCTCGAACGGACCGTGCTGGCCGACTTTCACGACCTCTGGCCCGAGAAATTCACGAACAAGACCAATGGCGTGTCGCTGCGCCGGTTCTTGCTGCTGGCCAACCCCGAGCTGTCGAAGCTGATCACCGCCGCCGTCGGCCCAGGCTGGGTGGTCGAGGGGGAAGTGCTGCGCGGGCTTGAGCGGTTCGTCGGCGACGCGAGCTTTCACGAACAATGGCGAAAAATCAAGCGCGCGAACAAAACGCGGCTCGCCGCAGTCCTTGCCGAGAAGACCGGCGTCAAGTTCGACCCCGCCACGCTCTTCGACATCCAGACCAAGCGGATCCATGAATACAAGCGCCAGCAGCTCAACATTCTGCACGCGGTGGCACTCTACCAGCGATTGAAGAACCAGCCAGGGTTGGATCTGACACCCCGCACGATCATTTTCGGCGGCAAAGCGGCGCCGGGGTATTTCATGGCGAAGTTGATCATCAAGCTGATCAACTCCGTGGCCGAGGTCGTCAACGCCGATACCGACGTCAACGACAATCTCAAGATCGCCTTCTTCCCCAACTTCTGTGTCAAGCAGGCACAGGTCATCTATCCGGCCGCGGACCTCTCGGAGCAGATCTCGACGGCCGGGACCGAGGCTTCCGGCACCGGCAATATGAAGTTCGCACTCAACGGGGCATTGACCATCGGCACATTGGACGGTGCCAACATCGAGATCCGCGACGAAGTCGGCGAAGAGAACTTCTTCCTGTTCGGTTTGACGACCGATGAAGTTCGTCGCCGCAAGGCCGATGGCTACCGGCCGCGCGAAATCTACGAACGCAACCCCGAACTGCGGGCGGCAATCGACCTGATTGCTTCAGGCGCGTTTGCTCGTGGCGACAGCCAGCTCTTCGAGCCGATCGTGCGATCGCTGCTTGACCACGACGAGTACCTCGTGCTGGCCGATTACGCCACGTACGTGGCTTGCCAGCAACGCGCCGCCGAGGTCTTCCGCGACGAGCAGCGCTGGACGCGAATGTCGGTGCTGACCGTGGCGCGCATGGGGAAGTTTTCCTCCGACCGCGCGATCCAGGAGTACTGTCGCGACATTTGGCACGTCGAGCCGGTCCACGTAGACCTCGAAACAAGCACCGATGATCGTGTACGCCCGTCCTTGTAAATCAATTCCATGATCGTCCTCACCTTCAATGAAGTGAATTCATACGCCTGTTAAAGACCCATTCCTCTCCTCCGCCCCCATTCGTGTGATTCGTGTGATTCGTGGACCACTTACTCCGTGAACGACGCCGGTCTCCATCTCCAAGGCGCGTCGCAACAGGTACTCCGCGGCGTCGCTTATGTCTGTCCACGAATCACATGAATGACACGAATAAGAAAATGGCTAATAGTTAGCTGCCGCGCGAATACTTCAATCCCGGAATCAAAAGGCCTATCGCCAGCGCGGCGCCGAACGCCAAGGGAGCGATGTCGGGATACTGCGTCGAGACGAGGGCCAACACCGTGCAGATCGCGGACATCAGGTAGAACTCGCCGCCCAAAATGACCGCCGTGCAGCCGAACGCGAGCGCGCACAGCAACATGGCGATCGGAAGCAGCCGCAAGGTCTCCAGGCCCATCAGGTGGTTGATCGCGCCGGTCAGCACGATTCCGGCGGCGAAAAGGCAACCGACCTGCCCCAATTGCCGCTCGATGGGCGTCAACGGAAGCTTCATCCGGAACCGGTAGTACCACGGCGCCAAGAGCGCGAAAAACAGCCCTACGCCTCCCAGCAGCACGTAGGGCCACGGGCTTCGGACCCCGAGCCATGTCAATACGTTGGTGATCAACAGCAGGACGAAGACCTCGATCGCGTGGCAAATCCAGACGCGGCCCCAGAGCGTCATGACCTCGGTGTGCCGCGACTCGTGCAAGACGAGGCGCATCAGGCGGCTGACCGCGCCGCGTTCCGCCGACACAGGCTCGCCCCGGAGGAACGCCCCCAAGTCGTCGGCCAACGCCTGGGCCGACGGGTAACGGGCGTGGGGCGCTTTTTCCAGACACTTGAGGCAAATGTCTTCCAGGTCGCGCGGCACCGTGGGGTTCAATAGCCGTGGAGCGGCCGGCTCCGCGTCGAGCACCTGCATCAGCGTGTCCAGCGGCGTTTCCGCCCGAAACGGAGGCCGACCGGTGAGCAACTCGTAGAGGATCGCGCCCAGCGCATAAACGTCGCTGGGCGGGCCGATCTGGTCGTGTTTGCCCTGGGCCTGTTCGGGCGGCATGTAGCTGGGGGTGCCCAGAATCTGTCCCGTGCCCGTCAGGTCGGAACCTCCCGCGATCCGTTTGGCCAGACCGAAGTCGGTAATCTGCGGCTTGTCGAAACGGTCGATGAGCACGTTCGCGGGTTTCAGGTCGCGGTGCAATGTGCCCTTCTCATGGGCGTATTGCATGGCCTCGGCAAGGGTCCGCACGTAATGGGCGGCCCGCACGGCTGAAAGTGGGCTTTCACGGATCAGGCTGGCAAGGCTTTGCCCTTCGACGAAATCCATCGTGAAGTAGCATTGCCCCTCGTGCTCGCCCACTTCATGGACGGCCACGATGTTTGGGTGTTGCAATGCCGCGGCCGCTTCGGCTTCGGTGCGGAAGCGGACCAGGTCGGCCTCGCTGGCCAATTGCCCGGTGAGGATCATCTTCAACGCGACGATCCGGTTGAGCCGCACTTGCCTGGCCTTGTAGATCACGCCCATGCCGCCGCGGGCGATCTCGTGCAACAGCTTGTACGCGCCAAACATCCTTGGGACACCGTGGCCGATCGGTGGGGGACCACTGATTTGCTCGGTCCTGGGTGCGGCATTGGCAGTGTCCGCCGACGGCAACGGCCTGGCCCCCAAGTCGATGGTCGGCGGCGGCTCATCGTTTGTCGATTGTCTAGCCGGGGCACCGGTTAACGGCGCGTTGGCGCCACGCTTGGGAGGGATCATGTTCGGGTAGTCTTGGCCGCATTCGCCCGCCTGGTTGGCGAAGCAGTTTCCATCTTGAACGAAGGATGCACAACTGGCAAGGATCACTCGCAAAAGACGAGCGCCGCGACGACGGTCGTCCAAAGGCCGTGCTTGTCTCCCTCGGCGCTCTGCGTGACGTTGCGGGTCTTGACGATCTTGCCCGACATCTTGAATTGCTGCTGCAGCTCATCCCAATCCTTGTTCGGGTCGAAAGGAATTCCCAATGTCGTCGCGAGCATCTCGGCGGCGATGTCCTCGGCCCGGTCGCCGGCGCGCTGGTCGGTTTCGCCGAAGGCATGGTGTTCCGAGAGGTAGCCGTAGCTATCGTGGTCGGCGGGGACCGCGGCACCGATCGAAGCGGCCACCAGCCGGTGCGGCTCGTTGGTCGCCATCCGCGCGATGACGGCGAACACGATCTGACCGGGCTGCAGTAGTTTGAGCCCCTCGTCTCGCGTGACGATTTTGCAACGCGGTGGAAGGATCGACGAAACCGAGACGAGGTTCACGTGCTCGACTCCGGCCTCGCGCAAGGCCGCCTCGAAGCTTTGCAACTCGTCCTTGTGGCGCCCCACGCCCTTGGTAAAAAATGCCTTTTGCGGCACGAAGGGGTTGGTCATAAGATAGACTCGATGATAGCTCGGGCTTCAGGATCGATCCGTGTGTGGGCGCCAAGTCAAAAAGCCATCCCCCGTATCTCCTCCGTATCCCCTTATCCCCTTTCAACTTCGGGAGAACGTGGTTTCGCGAAAACCCTTGAGCTTTTCGAGCAGAGCGACCAGATCGTGGTGTACCTGGTAAGGGTCGCCGTTTTCGTCGATCCGGGCAAAGCGACGCGCGTTCCAAAGCATCCCGACGCCTGCCACAAGCAGGTTGGCTTCCTTCTGCGTCAGATTCAAGTTGGCGGTGGGCACTTCGTTGGACATCGTGGTTTCCCTGTCTCGTCTTCTGTTGTAGCCGGCCCCTGGGATTGAGGCACGTGAAGAACGGCCGTTCCGGCGCTCGTCAAGAAACCAGCAACGGCCACAGCTCATGGGGCAGGACGCTCTTGACGTGCTCGAGCGCGCCGCCGGTCACGTGTTTGGCTAGCACGCGAAACACCGCGCGGGCCACCTTCTCGGAATCAACGCCGTCCTCGTCTCGCAGCGCCGAGCCGATGTGGGACAAGAACTCCTGCTTCTTACGCTCCTTCCGCGGCTTCCCGTCCGGATGCCAGCCTTCGTAATAGAACCCGCGGACCAGCATCGGCAGTTGCGCGCCGAGCGCCGCGACCTCGTGGATCGTCAGCCGATCGCGTAGGGCATGCAATACGACCCGCAACGCCGAATAGGCGCGATGGCGGTCGTCCCACCCCAACTCCTCCATCAACTCGTGGATCCAGGTGTTGGTCGTTTGCACGGTACTGTCAAAGGCCGTGATACTCGAATGACTCATGATCGTTGCTCCGTGTGCTTGAGGGTTTGCGCGTGTCGCCGGGTGCGGCTGTGAGCGGAACGGCAGTTTCTCGGGCAGCAAACGCCGTGCCCAGTCAGTGTTTGCATTTTGCATGGCCCGCGGGTACCAAAAGTGTGCTGCCTCGCCACAGAGAGCGCGCCAAATCCGCACATGTAGCTGCAACTCTCGCCGGCAGCCATGTACGCGGCCGCAAACGTGGGCGTCGTCGCGATTCCATCGAAATGGCACCGATCATGCTTCGCATGGAGGGATGATAGCGCGGGTTTTCGTTTACGGGAAGGCAGGAGGTCGTTTCACGAGCGCGAGGCGGCGCCGGCGGGGGGACGAACAAAGGAGATCAAAAATGAATCGCAACATGATTCTCGCGATATTACTCGCTGTTCTGATTGTTTTTGCGTGGGCCGTCCTCTCCACAGGCAAGGCCGGCGCACCGGCAAACGGTGGTGTCGGCCAAGACGGTCGTCCAACCAACAGCTCGATCCTATCGCAAGAGAAGTGCCCGTGCGGGATGTGCGCGTGCAGCGCGGAATGCCGCGGCGAGAGCTGCGACTGCAAGGCGTGCGCCTGCAAGAAATGCGGCTGCCCACGCTGACCCACGCGGAAAATCATCGCCAGCAGACGATCTCAGCTTGCGGACTGACGGTCCAAGAGTTGCCCTACCAACGTGGTCCCTTCAGCCAGCAGGGCCAAAACATCGTCGAGGCTCAGCACGCCCACAAGCCGACCTTCACGATCGACGACGGGCAACCGGCGGCAGGCATGGCTGGACATCTACCGCAGGGCGATATCGATCGCCTTTACCCGCCTAACACCATCTCCTCAAAGCCGAGTGGCTTGGAAAACGTTGTGTCGACGATCTCAGGGGCTGATTGACGTTGGGTTTCGGCCTGGGCTTCAGGAAACAGAGAAATCCGCAGTTGCCTGACTTCATTGGTCAATCGGTCGATCGCGTCGATGATGATTTTCGTTTCGGCTTTCATCTTTAAAGGGTTCCTTATCGACCGTGGTGCTCGAGACAGTTGCCGTCGTTGCTGGGCTCTCGCAAATTCAATGCCAAATCCAACTCACCGCCCTGCCTTTCTTTACCAGCGTTTGCGCAATGGGTTGAGGACGGAAACGCGTGTCCCATCCAGCGAAGCGTGCGGATTTGTGTCGCGCCTGTGTGGCTTACTGGCACACTTGCCCCGCAGTGGTGCGGACGAACCGGCATGTGATTCGGCCAATTCAACCGCGACGAATTGGGCGTCGTGATGCGTCTACGAAGGCAAGAACGAGCTCCCACGCAGTTTGAAGACCAAGTGGGGGTGGGGATTTCAAGGCTAGGGTCAGCGGCGTGGCACGCCAATTGCTATCGCTTTGACCAGCGCGGTTGCCGGCGGTGGCCGGCCCGCCGGATTTTGGATGGAGACGAGGCAAAGCGTAGGCGACTGATTGGGGCGTTCACAACTCGATGAGAGGATACTGAGATGAATCGAACGTTGGTCCTTGCCGTTTCCCTGTTTTTCGGGGTCGTTGGCGTTGCGCTCTTGGACGGCTCGGCTAGCCCCGCCCAGGCGGGCCACGGCTGCCGCGGCTGCACGTGCAGCGGGTGCGATGGCTGCAACGGCTGTCAAGGCCGGCGTGCTCGCCGCTGCCACGGTTGCTACGGCTGCAATGGGTGCTACGGCTGCAATGGGTGCTACGGCTGCAACGGGTGCAGCGGCTGCCATGATCATGGCCAGACACCGGCGCCGCAGCCCGCCACGTCGAGCACACCCCGCTCGACGAGCACGGTGGCTTCGCAAGTGAGCGATCACGCGCCAGTGCTCATGCGCAAGCTGCATTTCCGCCGCTAGTTCACGTTACGGCTCTCGGGTGGTCGGGGCGTGCTGACGCATGTCCTGACCACCCATGCCGTTCGAATGCCGACGGATTCAGTTTCCATCGGATGGCGCGATCGGATTGCCGCACGAGTCGAGCGGCACGCGAAAGACGATCGTCCGCGGCACGCGGTAAGTGTAGGTCACCGGCACCCGCTTTTCGACCACGTGGGATACCCGCACGGTTTCCTTCACCGCCACCTGCCGGCAAACGCGCACCGGTATCTGCTCGACGCGCTCTTCCTGCACCATTCGTGTCGTCGTCACCGGCACCTTGCGCACGATCTGCTGACGCTCGATGCGGCAAACCTTGACCGGCACCTTGTTTTCGACGTGTTCCGTCACCGGCCGGCAAACCGTATAGGGCACGCGGCGAACCTGTTCCTCCTGCACCATCCGGCAAACGCGCTGCGGCACTTTCTGCACGACCTCCTCGTCCACGTAGCGTGTGACTTGGATCGGCACCTTGCGCGTCATCAACTGGGGTTGCAGAGTGGTTTCGGGAATCTCTTGCGTCACGATGTTCGGCTGGTAGACCCTTTGCACTTCGACCCTGCCGGGTCGCTCTAGCGGTGTCCAAAACAGCCCCCCGCGCTGATAAGCCGTGCGGCCGGTGATCGGATCGACTACAAGCGCGCGGGGCCACCAGGCGAGCCGATTACTTACTTTGCCGGGGCGGAAGATCTGCTGATCCACAAAGTAACCCTGATCCACCTGGACGGGACGGAATGTCGTCACCCGTTGCATGACGGTGTAACTCTCGTCGCGCTCCATCGTTTCGACGACGGGTCGCTGGACCGTATAGCGCTCTTCTCGCTCTTGAGTTTCCCAGACCGGGAGGTTCACGGTGTAGTGCTCTTCGCGTTCCTGCGTCTCACAGACGTTACGCACCCGGTCGTAGGAATGATCTTCGATCTTCTCGTCCCAGACGGGCCGCTCGATGGTGTACGTTTCCTCGCGCTCGCTCGTCTCGTTGACGGGCCGCGCGACGGTATAACGCCGCTCGCGCATTTCGGTTTCCCAAACCGGGCGATAACTGGTTACTTCCCGATCCTCGTAGACCGTTTCATGTTCGATTCGGTACGCTGTGACCTGTTTCTCTTCATAGGTGGTCTGGTAATCGAGGCGATAAGGCGTTTCGTTATGGGGCGCTTGGGCATACGCAGCGGCAGCCACGAGCGCTCCGGTGGCAAGCATAAGGAAAGTGTTCATGACGACCCTCCCCCGTCCGTCATTCGGTTTTAGAATTTGAACTGCGAAAACCCCGTTGGCGCTATTTCGATACCGCCAACCTCTCTCAAAAAAAACAATTCTGCACTTCCCATGCCTTCTTGAAATCTTCAGGGCTCCGCTGAAAAGACGCTATTCCGCGTGTCTTGATGGTCTGAGCGGCGCGCGGAACGGCGCGCGGATGAGCGGAATCGCTCACGCCCGCCTTGCCCGCGTCTCGCGGAATCGCGACGACGTCATGGCAGTCCGTGGATTGATGCAATTCCCGGTATGGTTCGTGCCCCGAACGTGCCCATGCCGCTGACGCCGTCAGGTACGTGGGCATTATCCGCTCGACGGCACGCTTTGTGCATCGCATGTCCCGTGGGTATGCTGAATGTTGCTCGGTGGGAGGTATTCCGTGCCCAAGCTGAAACGAAGGCCGAATCAGGATAATTCACGATCATGACATTTTCATCCGTCAGTCCCGGGCAACGACGAGCCGCAATGGTCCACGGCAGGCCGGAAATCGTTCGCTTGCTGGAAGTGACCCTTGATGATCCGCTGCGCGATGTGGTCCAACGGCTCTGCAACGTCGAGTCAACTGGCCGACTTGTTCTCGTCTCTGAAACGGACTTTGGCGCGATCGTCCCAAATAAGAAATCATGCGGCCTTGAGTCATGTCGTGCCTTCATCTGAACACGGACCCATGGTCGCTGACGACGAACCGCTGACGACGGAACATGAACCACTTCCGATGCTGGAATTGGCCCAGCAGATTGCCTTGTTCCCGCCGATCTTGTCCCGTTGCACCCCTTCACCAAGGAGCGTCCGATGACGAAGAAGCTGATCGCAGCGCTGACCCTTCTGGCCCTGGTTATGAGCGTTTTCTCGCTGTACGGCCAGGAGAAGAAAAAGCCCAATGACGAAACGAAGCCCAGCTTCTGGATGAGGAAAAAGCTGGAATACTCGCAGAACATCCTTTCCGGTCTCGCCAAGGCCGATTTCGAGGAGATCGCCAAGCAGATGCAAGGCCTGGCGCAGATTGAGGAGTTCGTCCGGGGGCGAAACGAAGACTATCGGACGCAGCTAAAGAGTTTCCATTTTGCCAACCGCGAGCTGATCCGCATGTCGGAAGAGGAGAACGTCGACGGGGCCGCGCTGGCCTATGTGCAGCTCACACTGAGCGGTCGTCGCGTCTATGCACCGGGCTACTATGCTTACAGGCCTTACGTTTACGGCCCAGCTTGGGGCTACTATGGTTATGGCCCCGGGTGGGGCTATGGGTACGGCCCAGCCTGGGGTTATCGCTCTGGAGCATACGTCGGCATCGGCGTGTATTAGCAACATCCCGTTCGATGGGATTTACGGCCAGACGCCGCGCTCCATCGCCACACGGGCGACCCGCTCGATCGCGACGACCGTCGCCGCCGTCCGCAAGTCGAGATGGTGGGAAGCAGCACCCTGATTGGGCCGAGCGGAGTTCAGTGCCCGCCAGCGCTCGACGACCAGGTCGACGCCGCGGCGCATTTTCGCTTGCAGCTTCTCGTTCACTTGTGCCTCGTCCCATTGCTCGTTCTCGATGTTCTGCACCCACTCGAAATAGCTCACGGTCACGCCCCCCGAGTTGGCCAGGATGTCGGGTAACACGGGAATGCCGGCCCGTGCCAGGATTTCGTCGGCTGCCGGTGTCGTGGGCCCGTTGGCGGCCTCGCAAAATTAGCTTTGCGCGCACGCGGCCGGCGTTGTCACGGCGGATCTGGTTCTCCATCGCGGCTGGGACCAGGATCTCGCATTCGAGCTCCAGCAATTCGTCGTTGCCGATCGTACGGGCGCCGGCCAACCCAACGACGGTGCCGTGCTTGTCCTTGTGGGCGAGTGCATCGTCGGGATCGATTCCCTCGCGCCGGAATACACCACCTTGGGAGTCGCTGACGGCCACGATGACCGCGCCTTGCTCGTGAAACAGACGGGCCGCCACGGCGCCAACGTCGCCAAAACCCTGCACGGCCACGCGGGCGCCACGGATTTCGTCCACGCCGGCTACGACGCCGAGCTCCAGCAGGCGTTCGGTCGCGTTCAGGCAGCCTCGTCCCGTGGCCTCACGGCGGCCGAGTGAACCGCCCAGATCGATCGGCTTGCCGGTGACGATCGGGCGGTTGTTGAGGCCGGGGTGCATGATGTCGTAAGTATCGTAGATCCAGGCCATTGTCTGTTCGTTGGTGTACCATCGCGTTGTCGAATTGCGTCCGGCCGATGTGGTAGGGGTTGAGGTCCTCGGCCCCCGTCGGATTAGTGGTAGGTGGAGAATTGGGGTTCATGGGGAACATGCCATTCAGACACGGTCGTAAAGGACGACAAGCATCACGTCGGACGGTGGGAAATCGCTTTTCGACAACCCGGTGGCTTGAGAGACCGACGGTTGGCTCTGCGGCGCGATGTTGCCGAACACGTGCAATACCGCCGCGTCAGACTCGACGAGCCAGGTATTGACTTCCTCCTCCAGCGCCGCCAGGTCATTCTCGACGCCTTTGAAAATCTTGATCTGTTTCAAGGTGGGTCTCCATATCGAGGTGAACACCGTCAAGTTGAATACCGACGCCATCCTGACGCCTTTTTCCGAGCCAGCGCCCCCATCTTAGCAGAATCGCGCGCGAAGGCCACCGCCTCACTGATCGACACCCCTTCCTGTCCCCGTGAAGCGGCTCGAAGCTCACAGGCAATCAAGCGAGACGGTATTCGTCGGAAAGCGGGTCACAAGTCGTTGATCTGCGGTGACCACGGGGCATGATTCACGCTGCGAAAGCGCGATGTACAGACAGTCGTAGACGCCCAGTCGCAACGCCGAGGAGAGGAGATATGCCGTGGGCATGAGATCGGTGGACGCGAAAGGTTGCGGACAGTCCAGCATGGCGTCCGTCCAGAGAGCGAATCCATCCGCGGTTGATACCCTTCCTTGCCGTTCGGCCCGCGTCAGCGCATGCCCAACCTCGACCGGAAAAACGTCGGGAGCCAGGAATTCATGTAACCCCTGGCGAAACTCGCCGCGGAGCAGAATCGCCTTGTCGGAAAGAGCTTCCGGAACGATCCACTTGAAGGCCAACGACGAGTCCAGGACGTATTTCATTGGCGATCGCGAAATTCGCGGATTGCAGGGGTCCCAATATCGAGGATGCCGTGTTCTCGCCGGATTTCGTCGGTGATCCGGGCGGCGCGCTGACGCACCCGGCGAGCCACCTCGGGATCCAGCGGCTGTTTGCGCAAGACGTGCTGAAGGACCGCCTCGCAATCCGCGAGCGACTGGGGATCAATGACGACCGTCTCTTTCGTCTCAGTGCTCATTGAATAAACCATCTTCCCAAGCCGCGTCGCCCTCATCGAGTGGCGGCAAGCTTGTTTTCTTCGTCATTACTCGTATTCGGCGCCGCTGTTCAATTCTCCGCGGCAGTGCAAGCCGTACCGCACGCAGCCGGCACGCCGGCGGCATGATTTCCGAGCTGCGTGACGTTGGGTCTTCGAGCGGAGTGGCGCCGGTCAGCGGCGTCAGTCATACCAAGGTACTTGCCCGGACCCCTGGAACCAACACCGCCCGCGGACGGAGGCGGCGTCGCGCTGGCGGATTCAGCCTTTCCGTTGAATCGGAATCACGCCGTTCCAGTCCGCGGGGGGTGTGTGGTCGTGCTGGAGGATGAAACTCAGCAAGAGGTCCTTGCCGCGGTCGCCCGGGGGCACCAGGTGCAGCCGCTGGTAGGCCGCGTCCCACTCGCCGGCGAGAAAGGCCGATAACGCGGCTTCGTATTGCGAGAGGTATTCGTCGCTGAGCTGCGTGTCACTCTGGGCCGGCGGCAGCAGCTCGCTGACCATCACCGGCGTGGCCAACCCGTAAGGCTTGACCAGCGCCAGCCTGCGGCAGCGCGCCACCTCGGGCCGCATGCGTTCCTTGACGATTCGGGCGGTCGCTTCGTCGATCAGGATCGGAACGCGCAGGATTCTCGTCAACCCTTCTAAACGTGACGCCAAATTGGCGCAGGGCCCAAAGACGGTCACCTTCGCCTGGTCCTGGCTGCCGATCTGCCCGGCCACGGCATGGCCCGTGGCAATGCCGACGCCGGCCATGAACCCGTGCAAGGGATTGTCGGGGCGGCGCGAGAGATCCTCGAACGTCTCGTGGATGCCCAGCGCCGCCAGGCAAGCCTGCGGAATGTCGTCGTCGTTCGACAGCGGCCAGCCCCAGAAGCCCATGGCGCAGTCGCCGAGAAAATCGGCCACCACGCCACCACGATCGAGAATGCAGCGCGACATCACGCCCAGGGCCCGGCTGACCCGTTCGAGGATGGGCAGCAAGCCGTCGGCCGCCGCTTCGACCTTGCCGGAGAAGCCCTGCAGATCGCAGAACATCACCGTGACCTCGGTTTCGCGAGGCAGGAGGGCCTTTTCGGGCTCGGTCGTGGTCAAAACCCGCAGTACACTGGGCGAGAAGAAGTGGCCGAGCACGTTTTGCCGGTGCTGCAAGCTTTGCACTTCCATGAGCGAACTGAGGATCGTCGCCACCAGCTCGGTGAATTTCACGTCTTCATCCAGATCGCCGGCTTCAGGCGACGCGCGGTCGAACGACACCGAGCTTGGCATCAACTGCCCGGTGACGTAAAGGCCCAAGCCCCCGCAGGCGTCGCCGCGCAGGGGCGTGCAGAACGCCCAGTCGAATTTGTTGCGCATCGTGAACGGTTCGGACGCCGAATCGTGATCGGGCGACCAGACATGGACCACGCTTTTTTTCAAGTTGACAATGGCCTCCAGCGCCAGCCGTCGGCTGGGCTGAACGTCGCCACCGCTCGTCAGCCGATGGTCCGCGTGCAGCGTCCGAACCTGGGGGTGCTCCCCCTCGGTTCCGGCCGAGACGACGGCGATGGCGTCGGCCCGGCGAATCCCTTCCAAGAGCAGGTTCACCGTCTGCACGTAGAGTTCGGCGCGGTCGGTGACGCCGGCGATGACGTGCGACAAGTGCCCCAGCACGTCGATGCGGCGGGGCGCGTCACGAAATGCAATCCCCTGAAGCTGCTCGATGCCGATCGAATATGACTGGGCCAATTCGTGTTCGTGGACACTCGAAGGCTCCTGTCCCGTGCTCAGCGTGAACACGGTCTCGCCGATCACGAAGCAGTCGCCATTCTGCATCGTAAACGAGTCGACTTCACGGCCGTGGAAAAAGATGGGATTGCTTGCCGCGGGCAAGCGTTTGACCCTCAGCCGCTCCCCTTCGAGCAGCAGCTCCGCATGCCGACCGGAAAGCCATTGTTCCCAGGGGACGGCCCAGACTTGCGGGTCTTTGCCCACGATGACGGTCTGACGCAGCGGGAGCTTCCGCTGCCAGCGATGCTCGCGATTTTCGCCTTCGGCGATCAGGTCGGCCATGGGTTGGTCGGTGGGTTCCGCGGTGAAGTCGTTCGTGAAACTCGTGGGGTTGAGTCAGTGTTTCGCGGACATCGCCGCCGACGAACCGGTTCCCGTGTTCGTCGATGAGGTGCTGCTCTCCGCCATCCCCGCCAGGTGAAGCAGAAAACGGCGAGGACTGTCGGGGGCATTGAGCCGCAGCAAGACGTATCCCCACAGCGCCGTCAGAATCAGCACCACCAGGGCCAGCGCGATCAAGCCGCCGACCAGGACCAGCCTCCACAACCGCTGTAAGGGGGCCAGCACCGCGCGGCGCGGTTCCTGGATCAGGATCGTCCAGCCGCTGTCGTACTCTTGACCATGGCCGCGGGCGATGAACACGGGCTGGGCCGAGCAGAGCCAAACCTGGGGTACCGACAGTTCGAAGGGGTCTTGGTACGAGTCGAATTGTCCATCGCCGCGCTCCTGCGGGATATCATCGTCTTGGTCCATCCGGTTGTCCGCCCGCGTCGGCAGGTGCCTCTGACGGAGCTTCTCGAGTTCGGCAACCATCGAAGCGTCGAGGTAATGACGCCGAAATTCGGGATCTTCGTCGTCGAGGCCCGGGTGCTCGATGAGCAGTCCCCGTGTCCCGGTTTCGTCGGGCCGCAAGTCGACCAGGGTGGCGAATTGGTGCCGCGCGCCGACGAACTCGGCAAACCGCCCCAGGTCGGCTTCCATGACCAATACGCCCAGCGGACGGTGATCGTGGGCAGCCGAATCGTGAATCGGGGCGCTGAAAGCGACGGAGAGCATTTCACGGGGTTTGCTCAGATAAATGTTCGATCGATGCGCGGTGGCGATCGGCGGCGGAGGATCGTCGCTTGGCGCAAGGTCATGACCGCCACCATGAAAGTAGTCGCGGTAGCCGAAGTACTGGCCGATCATGCTCGGGTTCGGCGGGCTGATGGCTTGCAAGTATCCCTTGTGGTCGATCACGTACCACGCCGGCACCGCAGTGGCGCGGGAGAACTGGGTATTCCAAGATTGGTGACGCTTTTCGAGCCATTTCTGCAACCGCTGGTACACCTCGTCCTTATCCATCGACGGTTCGAGCTGTTCCATCGCGCTGGTGAGCGTCCGGTCGTTGGCCTCGCGTTCGAGAATCCGCCAGCGTTTGTCGATTTCCAGTCCGAAGCGCGAGGCGACGAAATGCGCGGCGAAGCTGTTGCTTTCCAGCGTCCGATCGACCAGTTGCGATTCGCCCGTTGCGAGCGTGGCCTTGACCAGCCAAAGGGCGATCGCCGCCATGACCAGCACGACGGCCGCGGGTGCGAGCGCGCCCAAGAGAAGCAGCGGGCGCTGCGAGCGCCGTGTTTCGCGCAGCGCGAGGGCGTCGAGCACGGCCTGAACGTTGGCGTAGCGGTGCTTGGGGTTCGTTGCCAGGCAATGATCGATGATCGAGACCAGGGCCGAGTCGATGTGTGGCACGCGGCGGTGCTCGGTGGGCTTGGGCGCCGTCCGCAAGTGGTGGCGGTATGCTTCCAGCCGCGTCTCGATCGACTCGCGGCTCGACAGTTCCGAGAGCGACGAGTCGCTCAGGTAAGGGGCCTTGCCAACGACCAACTGGTAGAGGATGGCCCCCAAGGCGTAGACGTCCCAGCGCACGTCGGGAACGGCTTGCGGATCGGCCTGTTCCGGCGCCATGTAGAAGAACGTGCCTAGCGACGGCGCCTGCTCATGGCTCAAGCGCGATTGCCCGAAATCGGCCAGCCGCGGCTTGCCATCCTGGTCGAGCATGATATTGCTGGGCTTGAGGTCGCAGTGCAAGACGCCCTTTCCGTGCGCATGGACCATCCCCAGCGCGATTTCCCGAAACAACCGGACCGCCTCGCCCAAGGGCAGCGCTCCCTGGTGCAGCAGGTCCGCCAGCGAGCCGAACGGCATGTACTCCATCACGAAGTAGGGAGGATCGGCATCCCAGCCGACTTCGAGCAACTGGACGACATAGCGGTCGGTGAACAGGAACCTTAGCTTCTCGACTTCGCGGACCATGTTCGACCAGTCGAGCCCGCCCCGCCGGCTGTAGAACTTGATCGCCACCCGCCGGCCGCTGTTGCAGTTGATCGCCGACCAGACCTCGCCGAAGGCCCCGCGGCCGACGAATTGCTCCTGCTCGTAGCCGGGCACTTTCAGCGGCGGGTGCAACCGGCGCAGGCTTAGCTCTGCGCCACGCTGCCGGGCTTCCGGCCCCATGAGTGGGGTTTTTTCCTGGATGGTTTGCGAATCGTCCATGGTGTTGGGAACTAGATTGCAAAACGCGTGCCGGGCGGTTTCGCGGCGGCCGGCTCAAGCGACCGAGCCAATGCGTGCTCGGGTTTCATTTCGCCCTGGGGTGCTGGCGTGCCGTGTTGCCGGCAAATCGCCCAACTTGGTTTTCACCGAACCTCGCGGTGCGCGTAATCGCACACACGGTGTACCATCCACGCGC
>DATLQY010000237.1:0-9459 GCA_035534975.1 Pirellulales bacterium | reverse complement strand
GTCACCAGTCCGGTCGTCGGCCCGGGGCCAACATTGTTGACCGTGATCGTGTACGTGTCGGCGCTGTCGCCTTGCTGGAAAACGCCTGTATGGCTTTCGGTCAAAGTCAGGTCGGCCACCTGGGTGATGGTCGTGGGATCGCTGGCCGTGTCGTTGGTGGTGTTCAACTCGCCGCCGCCGGCGACTTGCGCGGTGTTGATGACGCTGGCCGGGGCGTTGTTGGCAACGCTGACGGTGAGGGTCAACGCCGGATAGCTTCCGCCATTCGCCAACGCGTCGCTGCGCGTCGCGGTGACGGTCGAGCCCGAAATGTTGGTGCTCCAGCCCGTGCCGCTGGCCGCCGTCGGCGTCAGTCCCGTCGGCAGCGTGTCGGTGACCGTAACCTGCCCGGTCGTCGATACCAACCCCACGTTGTTGACCGTGATCGTGTAGTTATCGGCGTTGTCACCTTGCCGGAAGCTGCCGGCGTGACTCTCGCTGATGGTCAGATCGGGTGCTGGAACCGTGATCGTCGTGGGGTCGCTGGCGCTGTCATTGGCGGTGTTCAATTCGCCGCCACCCGCGACCTGGACGATGTTCGTGACGCTGGCCGGGGCGTTAGCGGCAACGCTCACGGTGATCGTCAGAACAGGGTACGCGGCGCCCTGGGCCAACGCGTCGCTGCGCGTGGCCGTGACCGTGGAGCCGGTAATGCTGGTGGTCCAGCCCGTGCCGCCGGCCGCCGTCGGCGTCAGTCCCGTCGGCAACGTGTCGGTGACCGTTACCTGGCCGGTCGTCGGCCCGAGGCCAACGTTGCTTACCGTCACCGTATAATGGTCGCCACTGGCGCCTTGCTGGAAATCGCCTGTATGGCTCACGCCGATGGTCAAGTCCGCCGCCTGAATGATGGTGGTCGGGTCGCTCGCCGTGTCGTTGCTGATGTTCGTCTCGCCGCCACCGGCGACCTTAGCTGAATTCGTGACGCTGGCCGGGGCGTTGTTGGCAACGCTGACGGTGAGGGTCAACGCCGGGTAGCTTCCGCCATTCGCCAACGCGTCGCTGCGCGTCGCGGTGACCGTGGAGCCCGAAATGTTGGTGTTCCAGCCCGTGCCGCCGGCCGCCGTCGGCGTCAGTCCCGTCGGCAGCGTGTCGGTGACCGTCACCAGGCCGCTCGTCGGCCCAGCGCCTACGTTGTTGACCGTGATGGTGTACGCGTCAGCCCTGTCGCCCTGTCGGAAGTTGCCCGTGTGGCTATTGGTGATCGTCAGGTCAGCCACCTGGGTGATGGTGGTCGGATCGTTGGCCGTGTCGTTGGAGGTGATCAGCTCGCCGCCACCGGCCACCTGAGCTGTATTCGTGACGCTGGCCGGGGCGTTGCTGGCAACGCTGACGGTGAGGGTCAACACCGGGTAGCTTCCGCCATTCGCCAACGTGTCGCTGCGCGTCGCGGTGACCGTGGAGCCTGAAATGTTGGTGTTCCAGCCCGTGCCGCCGGCCGCCGTCGGCGTCAGTCCCGTCGGCAGCGTGTCGGTGACCGTCACCAGGCCGCTCGTCGGCCCGGGCCCGATGTTATTCACGGTGATCGCGTAGTTGTCCGCGCCATCCCCTTGCCGGAACTGGCCGGTGTGGCTCATGCCGATTGTCAAGTCCGCCGCCTGAATGATGGTGGTCGGATCGTTGGCCGTGTCGTTGGTGGTGTTCGTCTCGCCGCCACCGGCCACCTTAGCTGTATTCGTGACGCTGGCCGGGGCGTTGTTGGCAACGCTGACGGTGAGGGTCAACGTCGGGTAGCTTCCGCCGTTCGCCAACGCGTCGCTGCGCGTCGCGGTGACGGTCGAGCCCGAAATGTTGGCGCTCCAGCCCGTGCCGCTGGCCGCCGTCGGCGTCAGCCCCGTCGGAAGCGTGTCGGTCACCGTCACCTGCCCGCTCGTTGGCCCGGCGCCCGAGTTGCTGGCAGTCAGTGTGTACTGGTCGGCGCTGTCACCCTGCCGGAAACTGCCTGTATGGCTGCTGGAGACGACGAGGTCCGGCGGTGCCGCTGCCACTGGGGCTGTATAATCAATCGTCAGCGTGGGCGGGTTGGAAGAATGCATGGAACCGATCATCTTGCCCGAGTTCTGGGTCTCGTCCCCCTTCATCAGCCAGCCAAAGTTGGCACTCGGATTGTTCAGCCAGCTTTGAACGTCGGCCGCCATTTGCGAGGTGGAATTAAACGTGGAGGTTGTGCCATCCGCTCCGAAAACCGCCGTGCCGCTCACCGTGGAGGAGAAATCACCGCCAGGAGTGTTCCAGTTCTGATTGGGATAAAACGTGTTTGTCCAGGTAGCGTCATTGGTCGTGGTCGGAGCAAACGGCGGCATGAAATAAGTCGGGACCCCCGTGCCTTGGCCCCAATTCGACAGCACGTCGTGCAGCTCTACGGTGGGGGTTACGGTGGTGGTGGAATTGGTCAACTCGATCGTCACGGTGAGCGTCACGCTATTGATCGTTGAGCCCGCGGGAATGCTGCCGGCAACGTTGAAGTCCACAAGACCGCGCATGCGGGTCAACGAAAAGTGCTCAATCCCCACAAACAAGGTTGGGGACGCGCCGCCGCTGTACTGGGGCGACTGGTACTCGATCAGCGAATTGTCCTTGACCGGAGTGAGTGACACCACCGTCAAGAGTTGCCGCCGCTCCAACAACTCGACGCCCAGTTTTCGGCGGTGGTTCAACCTGCGACGCTTCGACTTGCGACCGAAGAGGTTGCCGGCGAGTCGGTTCATGCACTATTCCCTTTCGTTACTTCGATTAAAGGCACGGACTACAATCGCGTCAAGAAATATCGGAGATGGCGCCAAGAGATCCGCGGTCTTGGGCGAAACGCGGTCGTAACAAAGCTCGCGGCCGACAAAGACCGCACGTTTCTGCCCGCCGGCCGGGAGCGAAGGCTCTCCTAAATCGAAACGGCTCGATCGCGCCCGCCGGCGCACGTCGTAGGCGCGCTTTTTCCGCAACCGCGGTTTTCGGCGCGGTGGTGCCAGGAAGCTGGCGGGTTGCAGGGCTTGCCGTGGGGTAGTCTGCAACACCGCCGAAGCGCGGTGCGCGCCCAAACATGGAGCGCGGTGGATCCTTCCCTGTCTTGTGGAACGTTGGCCAGACCAAAAAGCGCGCGCTCGATTGCTCGAATTCGTCGCCAGGAAGCCAGCGATCCCCTCCGAAGTGTTATATGGTCAACGTTTTCGGAAAACTCAGCTCTATTTCACCAAATCCACTAATCGGCAGAGTCGTCGCGACCGATAAAAACGGCCAGGCGTCGGCCAGTTACGCCCTGCGCCAATTCGTCGTGTTCTCTCAACGCCGCAGCAACCGTCCATGTTACGATCTACAAAGTTCGTCTTCGTGCTGTGGGCAAGCTTGATGTCCTGCGAGGCCCATGGTCTTGAAAAGGAACGCCCCCCCACAAGTGGCACGCGATCTAGCGGGTTGAGCCGACTTCCCGCCGCGTCCGCGTCACGCGTCGCGAAGGAGACTGACCTGCCGAACTCGCCCGCGCCGGAAACCGACGGCTCGGAATCCGCGGTGCCTGAAACCGAAGACGAGCCGCCCGAGCAACGAGACAGCAGTAGTACAGAGAACGGGGCTTCCAGCTCGGTTAACGGCAAGGGTTACGATCCGTCGCTCGTTCAGGCCGGTGCCGTGGCCTTCGATCGGTATTGCACAGACTGCCACAATGCTCAGAGGTCGTTGCAGAAGGCAAAGAGCCTGGCCGATTGGCGAGCCACAGTGCTGCGGATGGCAGAGATGGAGGACGCGGACATTCCTCAGAGCGTCCACGAGTCGATCGCGACGTACCTCGTCGTCTGGCGCGATATTGGCAAAGGCGGTTCGAAACCCGCGGGACCCACATCCGGAGACGAGCCGACCGAGCAAGACAGCAGGGGCCCTGAGGAAAAGGGGCCTTCCGGCCCAGCTAAAGGCAAGGGCTTCGACGCGTCGCTCGTCAGGACGGGAGAAACAGCGTTTAACAGCCATTGCATTTCGTGCCACGACGCACAGAAGTCCCTGCAAGCATCCAAGAACCTAGCGGGCTGGCGGACGACCGTGCGGCGCATGGCCGGCAAGCCCGACGCACAGATTCCGGAAAACGTCCACGAGTCGATCGCAACGTACCTTGCTTCTCGCAACCAAGGCGGAAATGGCGGAAAGGAGGGTGGCGGTTCCGGTGCCGACGGCGGGTCGCAATTCTCTTTCACGGGCACCTTCTCTCCCTTGTGGCGCGGCGCTGAGAAGGCCCTGCAGGACCCCGGCTTCTTCCCCAGTACATGGCTTGGCGCCGCTTGGCAAAGCGAAGGACCTGTCAGCGCCCGAGCCACCGCATGCACAACCTGCCATTCCGAGTCCAAATTTGACCTGGTCGAAGCCGCGGTCCGGTTCGACGTCACCAAGTATCTGCGATCCCGATCCCGTTGCAAGGGCGAGTCGGAGGCCCCGCAGGCCTCCGTCGCGATCGAGGCCGGGCGGTTCGTCGTCCCGTTCGGAGCGTTCTATCAGCAGGTTAACCCCGGCGTGTACCGCACGGTCAGCCAACCTCTGATCTACAACATGGGGCAGCGGGTTTTTGCCACCGCGAATGGAGCCGGCGACCTGGGCTTTCCGGTTCTGCCGATGCCCTATTCGGATACCGGAGCGACAACCTCGATCGGGCTGCAGATCGCAGAGAACCTGAACGCCACTTTCGACGCTTACCTCGTCAACGGCCTGCAGGGCGGCGCCAATGGGATCGATTTCGTTCAAACACGGCTACAGTACTATGACAACAATTCACTTCCGTCCGGCGGCGGGAGATTCACGATCGGCGACAAGTACCTGCGGCTGGGCGGATCGATCATGGGGGGGCGATTCAATTCGAATGCCGGAAACGGGCCTCTAAACCAGGGAATGGACTACCTTATTTTCGGCTTGGACGCGGTATTCCGCTGGAAAGACCGGCTACGCGTGCAGTTTGAGTACGCCCAGCGTAATTCCGACCGGTTAGGAACCCTCCCCGCCGCCATTTTCCGCGAGCGAGTCGGCGGCTTTTACCTGGAAGGCGAGGCGATGATTAGCCGCCGCTGGAACATGAGTTTCCTGGCACGGTACGACGTGCAGTCGACGCAAAGCTTGTTGCCGCCTCCCGGCAGTACCCTCACGACCGGTGATTTCACGGTGCAGCGATTCACCTATGGCTTGAACTGGACGCTTCCGGGCGGCAGCCTGTTGATGCTGAACAACGAACATTGGTTCCTGCCCCGTAGCCTTGGCACTGTTGACGTCGTCGGAGTTCGCTGGGCTGCAACGTTCTGAATTGCGCCGCGAATTGCCCTCGCTCATCCCCAGCATTGGCGGCCCGCTCGGCGTCGTGGCGATCGAGAAGATTGATCTTGCCACGATGGGCCGTTTCCGTATTATCCGTCCTGGTTGCCCTTTTCAGAGCAACTTCGGCGCCGTCAACGGCGCCCGCTGGCTCCCAACCTATATGCCGCTTGGCAACAACGGCAATTTCCTTGTCGATGCGAGCCATTTCAATTGAGGGCCCGCACAAGGACGACGGGAATGAAACCGCTGGCTGCGACGGTCGCCATCAAAACCGCGAACGTCCGCCATGGGCCGGCGGTTCCGCTGGCCACGTGCGCTTTGCTTCTGGCGGTACAGATCAGTCCTTGGTGGTACTCTTCGATCGACTCGGCTTCGTACCTGTCGATGGCCCGTAGCCTGGTCCGCGGAACGGGCCTGACGAATCTCGGCAGCCGTCTGTGGTGGTACTCTCCCGGCTATCCAGCATTGATAAGCCCGGCATTTCTCATGGACGACAGGCCGTTCTTCTGGCTGTCGGTGTTTCAATGGTTGCTGGCGGTTGGGCTGATGCTGGGCGTCTATCGTTGGAGCCGCCGGGTCGTGCCCGATGCAGCCGTTTGGATCGCGAGCCTGACGGTGGTAAATCACGGCCTATGGTTGCACTATCGTCGTCCCTTGAGCGAGATCGCGTTCATGTGCGTGCTGGTCTGGGCGGTGATTTCGCTCAACGGTTTGCGCTGGCAAGCGCCAAAGCGCGTCTTCGCGGCGCGACTTTCGTGCGCCGCCGTGCTGGTCGCGTTGCTTTGCGCGATTCGTCCGGTGGGCATCGTGCTTGCGCCGGGCCTGGCGGTGTCGGCCTTACTGCATGTCTTGCGTGGCACGGCGCCGTGGCGCAGGGCGGTCGTGGCATCGCTGGTGGTGGGCGCGGCGGCCGCCTTGCCGGTGGCGCTATTCGTGTCGCACGAGCGAGTTATGGCGGCCGAGTTGGGCGGGCGGACTTACTTCGACGAGTTTCGCGACGCCGCCCGGACACCGCTATCGAGTTGGTCCGCCGGTCTGCAAATGTGCGTGAGCGACATCGGGCGCGTCTGTGTCCCCGGCCTGTTCAAGAGCCACCGCACGCCGGGCGACTGGACCGACGTGAACATGCTCGTCCACGCGCCGTTCTTCGTCATGATCTGCTATGGCTGGCTGCGCTGGACGCGCGAGCAGAACGACCCCTTCGCCTGGTACATGCCTTTCTATTTCCTGCTGATTGCGGCGCATGCGATGGATACCGGAGCGCGGCTGATGTTGCCGCTGCTGCCGGCCCTTCTGGTTTGCGCCTGGTTCGCGTTGCAAGGGATCGGCCGACGGCGCCAGGTCATCTTCGGCGTGTGCCTGGCACTGCAACTCCTGGTCGCAAGCGGCTACTGGCTGGCCTTTGATCTGCCGCGTGCCCGCAAGTTGCACATGCAGTGGGCCGAGATCGATCAGTTCGTCCTGCCGATCCAAGCCGACCCCGGCACCGTGTTGGCCTGGGAGATGTCCGACGAAATGTACGTGATGCTAGCGCTGGCGCTCGATCGACATGTCTTTCGCAGCGGGGAACCCGGGGCGGCGCAAGCGCGCTGGCTTGTCGCGGCACGCGACCACGATCTGCCGGCCGGCCTCGTGCCCCATCAAGGGCCGACCGCGTGCTGCCTCCGCCTTTTCTCCTCGGGGGCAATCGAGACAGTCACCAATGGCGAGTGACCTTCTTCCGTCGCCTCTCGACGACATTCCCGGCCGCGTGAAGTATAATCTTTTCGCGGCGGACGAAGCGACGGAGTTCCATCGAAAGGGAGATCCTGACGTGACCTGCTCGAAACTCAAGCGAAAAACGCCTCCCGTACCAGCGGCACTTGGTTGTCTCGCCGTAATTCTTGGCATGTTATCGTCGCGGGCATTCGTGGTTGCGGCTGAAACGTTATACAACGGGATCGAGTTGCCAACACCATGGCCCCCTCGTGTCCCTGTTTTTCCTGACTCCCTGACGACACCGCCGTACCTCGTCTCACCCCCGACCGTCATTCCCATCGATGTCGGTCGGCAGCTCTTGATCGACGACTTCCTCATCGAAGAAAGCACTTTGTCGCGCCGGTTCCACCGGCCCACCTATCACCCCGCCAATCCTGTCCTGACACCGGACAAGGAATGGGAGCAGGCCCAGGGTGCTCCCATGGCCATGCCGTACAGCGGTGGCGTCTGGTTCGACCCCGCGGACGAAAAGTTCAAAGCCTGGTACATGGGCGGATATAATCAGCACCTCTGTTACGCCGAGTCCCACGACGGCGTTACGTGGACCAAGCCGGCGCTTGACGTGGTTCAGGGAACCAACATCGTTCTGCCGGGCGGCGCCACCGAGTCGAACACGTTGTGGTTGGACCTGAATGAAAAGGACCCCAAACGCCGTTGCAAATTCTTCACGGAACGGGGAGGCGCGATCGGCAATCTCGTCTACCGGGCCTCGCAGGACGGGATCCACGACTGGACCGGCGAGCTGTGGGAGAGCGGCCGCTGCGGCGACCGCACGACGGTATTCTACAACCCGTTCCGCGACAAGTGGGTCATCAACGTCCGCGAATCGTACTCCCCAGGACGACGCGGCCGGTCCAAGCGCTACGCGGAGGTGGAAGACATCAACGATCGCACGTCGGTCGACTGGCCGGCGCAGGACAACGTGCCGTTGTGGGTGACGGCCGACCGTCCCATGGATGCGCCCAACCCCGAGATCGGGTTCGCTCCCCAGCTCTATCATCTGGATTGCATGGCTTATGAAAGCGTCATGCTGGGCCTGTTCTCGATATTTCGTGGTTATTTCCACGCTGACTCCGGCGAAGGTCGGTTGGTCTACCCGGGTCGTCCCAAGCACAACGATGTCTGTGTTGGTTTCAGCCGCGATGGCTTTCACTGGCACCGCCCCGACCACCGTCCGTTTCTGACATTCTCGGATCGAAGAGGGGACTGGAACTGGGGAAACATGCAATCGGTAGGCGGCGGGATCCTCGTGGTGGGGGATTACTTGTACATCTATTGCAGCGGCCGTGCCGGGGAGGGACGCGGCACGGGGCATCCTTTGAGGTACGATGCCGATGGGTCCATGGGCCTGGCTGTGCTTCGGCGGGACGGTTTCGCCTCGATGGACGCCGGTGCGTCAGGCGGAACGCTAACCACGCGCAAGCTGCGCTTTGGCGGTAAGCACCTGTTCGTAAACACCGACGCCGTGGCCGGTGAGCTTCGGGTCGAAGTGCTCGACGGCGCCGGCAAGGTGTTCGATCCTTTCACGAAGGAGAATTGCAACGCCATCCGAGCCAACGGGACCGCGCAGCCGGTGGCCTGGAAAGGCGCGACCGACCTCTCGAACGTTTCAGGCAAGGTCGTCCGTTTCCGCTTCTCGCTCACCAACGGCAGGCTTTATGCTTTTTGGGTCAGCCCCGACATGGCCGGCGCGAGTCAAGGGTATGTCGGGGCGGGCGGCCCCGGCTTTACGTCGCATCGCGACACGACGGGGCTTGCCGCCTTCCCCAACAACCGTCCGCCGCTGGTCGACGCGGGTGCCGATCAGACCCTGCGGGAGCAAAGCGGACAGGGGAAAGCGTCGGTGACCCTCGACGCGAGCCGTAGCGTCGACCCGGACGGCAGGATCGAGACGTTTGACTGGCGCGAAAACGGCCAGCCGATGGCAAGCGGAAGCCGGGTGACCGTCATGTTGCCCCCAGGGACACACTCCTTGACGTTGACGGCGAGCGACGACGGCGGGGCAGTCGGCTATGGCAACGTGCGCGTCGCGGTGCGTCCCCAAGAGGATCCGGTACCCTTGCGCGACGGCTTGGTGCTCTGGTTGAAAGCGGACGCGATTCAAGGGCTCGACGACGGCGACGCGGTGCAGGTCTGGCCGGACGGCGCCGAAACCCACCTCGATCCGTTCCAGCCCGACCCGGCAAAACAGCCGCTATGGAAGAAAAACGCGATCCATGGATTGCCGGCCGTTCGCTTCGACGGGGTGGACGACAACCTGCGGACCCGCTATTACCGGGACCTGCTTTTCACATCCTCCAAGGTCAGCGTACTTGCCGTCTTCAAGGCCTCCGGCGCCGTCGAGACGCGGGGTCTCGTCAGCTCCGATTGGGCCGGCTTCTGCAC
>DATLQY010000236.1:0-6630 GCA_035534975.1 Pirellulales bacterium | reverse complement strand
CGGTTACACCGGCACTCAGGATGCCTTCGTCTCGGAACTGAACCCCGCCGGCAATCAGATCCTGTACTCGACTTACCTCGGTGGCAGCGGCGGCAATAGCGGCGGCAACGGCATCGCCGTGGACTCCAACGGCGACGCCTACGTGACGGGTTCGACCCAGTCAACGAGCTTCCCGACGACCCCGGGCGCATTTCAGAGGACCTTTGACGATACCCAGGATGCCTTCGTTGCCGAACTGAATCCCACCGGCGGCTTGATCTATTCGACCTACCTTGGTGGCGGCGACGGCGTTCAGGGCGACGTCGGCGCAGCGATCGCGGTCGACGCTGCCGGCGACGCCTACGTGACGGGGACTACGGATGAGGGCGCAACGGATACCACCTTTGATAACAGCAATGCCAACCTCTTCCCCACGACGGCCAACGCCTTTCAGCAGGCCTCATACTCCCTCGGCGAGGGCGACGCTTTCGTAACGGAGTTCAACCCCAGCGGTACGGAGCTCGTCTATTCCACCATCCTCGGCGGCACGGGCCCAGTCGGTTCCACCCAGTTCACGGGCCCTACAAACGGCTATGGCATCACCCTCGATTCATCCGGCAACGTCTACGTGACGGGGCAGACCGCGTCGTCCATGTTCCCGAGGACGGCCGGCGCCTTCGACACGAGCTACCCTTGGGGATATATCGAGAACGGCGCCTACAACGCGTTCGTGACGAAGATCGACACCGCGAACTCCGGTAGCGCGTCGCTGGTTTACTCGACCTACCTCGGCGGCAGCTATGGGCAACAGTCCGGCCACGCCATTGCCGTCGACGCTTCCGGCGACGCCTACGTGACGGGCACCACCTCGTCGGAGGACTTCCCGACCACCTCGAATGCCTTCCAGACGGCCCTCAACGCCCCCGTCGGCTACTGCAACGCCTTCGTGACCAAGCTGAATGCCGGCGGCTCGGCGTTGGTCTACTCAACCTTGCTTGGCGGCTCAGGCTTTGACAGCTACTCGTTCGCCGGCAGCGGCGATTCAGGCAACGGAATTGCGATTGACGCTTCCGGCGACGCCTACGTGACGGGGAACACGCAATCGAGTAATTTCCCGACCGCGAATGCCTTGCAGCCGGTTTACGGCGGCGGACAGGTCACTTGGGGTGCGGGGGCCGACGCCTTCGTGACGGAGTTCAACGCCACTGGCACGGCGCTGGTCTACTCGACCTTTCTCGGCGGCAGCGCCAGCGATAGCGGCTACGGCATCGCCGTCGACAGCGCCGGCAACGCCTACGTGACGGGCACGACCCGTTCGACGAACTTCCCGACCGAGAACCCCTTGCAGGCGGCCAACGCCGGCGGACAGGACGCCTTCGTGGCCAAGATCGGCCAGTCGGCCGGATTCACCCTTTCGGCCCCGGCGAGCGTCACGGCCGGCACATCGTTCAGCATCACGGTCACGGCCACCAATCCGGGCGGCACCGTGAACACCGCCTACACCGGAACGGTCCATTTCACTACTAGTAGCGACGGCCAGGCGGGGCTGCCGGCCAACTACACGTTCGTCCCAGGCGACGCAGGCATCCATACGTTCAACGTGACCTTCAAGACCGCGGGCAACCAGACCGTGACGGCCACCGATACGGTCACCGGCTCGATCGCCGGCACCAGCGGGTCGGTCGCCGTGGCGGCCGCCGCCGCGACCAACTTCACGCTTAGCACACCGGCGAGTGCCACGGCCGGTGGCTCGTTCAACGTCACGGTCGCCGCCAAAGACGCCTACGGCAACACCGCCACCGGCTACGCAGGCACGGTCTATTTCACCAGCGGCGATGGCAAAGCGGTGCTGCCTGCCAACTACAGTTTCACGGCCGGCGACGCCGGGAGCCATACGTTCAGCGTCACCTTGAAGACCGCGGGCAGCCAGAGCGTGACGGCCACTGATACGGTCAGCGGCTCGATCAAAGGCTCCAGTGGTACGATTTCGGTCGCGGCCGCGGCGGCGAGCAAGTTCGTCTTCATTTCATCCCCGGCCAGCGTCGTCCACGGCACGCCGTTCAGTCTGACGATCGAAGTCACCGACGCGTATGGCAACGTGGTCACCAATTACACCGGAACGGTCAAATTCACCGACTCGGCGGGTTCCGCGACGTTGCCAGCGAACTACACGTTCACGGCGGGCGACAAGGGCGTGCATACCTTCAGCGGCGTGGTGCTGAACAAGAAGGGCTCGCAGACGATCAAAGTCAGCGACACCAAGCACAGCTCGATCAGCGGGAGCACCAGCGTGACTGTGACCTAGGCGGGTCTCACGCAAAGGCGCAAAGACGCAAAGAACGACGGAAGAGGAGACGCACGGCAATTTGACAGGAAGATTACTGACAGAAACATTTTCCCGTCAGGAATCTTCCTCTCCAAGAATCGAACCGCCGGGTCGTCGGCACGTCGGCACCAGCCCGGCCAACGATGGTGGCGGATGACGACACCGCGACGGTGCGTATCGTGGCCGGTTCGCAGGCCCCGACGACGGCCCCAACGGGGCCGAACTCGAAAGCCCAGTGCGCCCTCGTCGCCGCGAAGCTGGGAAGGAAGCCCCTCCGCAGTGGGGGCGACACCGCGCAAGTCGTTACCAGTAAGGCAAGTCCAGAGTGGCCAATTGGCCCCTCTGATCGTCGAGCGGCCGCTCACACGACGATCTCCCATACGGCCGAGCTGCTCAGCGCCGGTCGTCGTTGGGTGAAGCGTGCCCGCGAGGTATTGGAACACAGCGATGAAACCCTGGTGGAGCTTTCGTTCCGCGAAGGGAATTCTTTCGCGGAGATGCGTAAAACACCGGGGGGCTTACGCCCCCCGCTCGCCTAACGCCTAATGCCATTGCCCGACGTCTTTTTCCCTCCATGACCACCAAAGCGCATCATTACCGCGCGCTTTGTCCAAAATCGCGCGCTTTTTTTTACGGATTATACCTTCCCATGGTTATACCTGACACGGCCGACAATGGGACATTTTGTCGCGAGAATGCGGTCGCCGGTGGCAGAGCCTAAGCGATGCCCCGGCTAGATTACGACCGGGGCATCGCTTGGGCTCTGCCGGCTCTGCCCCAGCCACCGTGAATGTCTCATTCTTGCTCGGTCGCGGCGGCGCCGAAGGGGCTTTTTCGCCTTTGGCGCATGCACTATCATGGCCGTGTCGACATGCAAAGGACCTCGCGTGGGATACCTGGTAGGGACGGACGAAGCCGGTTACGGCCCTAACCTGGGGCCGTTGGTCGTCTCAGCGACCGTGTGGCAAGTGCCTGGCGATCCATGCGAAGCCGATTTGTATGAGTCGCTGCGCGACGTCGTTACCGCCACGCCCGCTCGACGAAGGGCCGCCGCGGCGAAAGAAAGCGATCTCGATGGGGTTTGCTTTCCCTTGCTCTTGGCCGATTCCAAGGTGGTCTACAAGCCCTCGGGCGGACTCGCCGGTCTCGAATTCGGTCTGCTCTCGGCGCTGGCTTGGGTGGGCCGGCGGCCAAGGAGTTGGCGCGAGGTTTGGGCAGCGCTCGACGCCGACGGCTTCGCGCGGGTTGAATCGCTCCCCTGGCACGACGGTTACGACCGTCCGCTTGGCAGCGACGCCGCGACGATCGACCGGCAAGCCTTGGCGGTGCGCGCCGGGGCCGAGGCGGCCGGCGTGCGCCTGGTCGCGCTGCGCAGCCGGGCGGTGTTTCCTGAGCTCTGGAATGAACGGCTCGACGAGCACCCTAACAAGAGCACGGTCCTCTCGCTGGTCACGCTCGAGTTGTTGGGCGACGTACTCGATGCGCTCGGTACCCTGGAGGCCGCGCCGGTGCTGGCGATTTGCGACAAGCACGGGGGACGGGACCGCTACCGGCCACTGCTGCAGCATTGCCTGACCGACGCGCTGGTCGAGGTCCGCTGCGAGGGCCGTGACGAGAGTCACTATGGCTGGGGCCGCGGCGAGCGGCGCGTCGATGTCGCCTTTCGCGCGAAGGCCGAACGTTACCTGCCCGCCGCCCTGGCCTCGATGGCCTCGAAGTACCTTCGCGAGCTGGCGATGGACGCCTTCAATGATTATTGGCGCCGGCGCGTGCCCGGCTTGGCGGCGACGGCCGGCTACCCGGTCGATGCCGCGCGTTTCAAGGCCGACATCGCATCGGCCCAACGAGCGCTCGGCATCGACGACCGCATCCTATGGCGAGACCGATAGATGATCGACAAATGGTTCAAGACGATCAAGCTGCCGATCACGTTCAAGCAGTGGCAGAAATTGCCGCAGAACCGGGCCTATAAGTACGAGTACTTCGGCGGTAAGGCCTGGTTGTCACCGCGGCCCAAAAGCTATCACGCGTTGCTCGATCTGGGCGAATTCAACTTGCCCCTCGAGATGCTGCCGCAAGACGACACGGTCATCCGGCCGTTGGCCGACGGCGACTGGAAGCCGATGGCAAAAGTCTTCGCCGCTGCTTTTCACCGCGTGCAGCCGTTCGCCAGCCTCACCGACAAAGTTCGTGAAAAGGCGGCCAAGGAGTGCTTGCAAGCCACGCGCGGCGGCGCGGAGGGGCCGTTGATCGCGCAAGCCAGCTTCGTGGCGGCCCTTGAATCGAACCAGGCGCCAATCGGGGCGATCTTGATCACGCTGCTGCCCGAGCGCGATCCGGTCGATTTTGGCGCTTGGCATTGGCACCAGCCGCCGCCGGATGACGCCCTGGCCAGGCGGATGGGCCGGCCACACCTGACATGGATCTTCGTCAGCCCCTGGCAAGCAGGGTACGGCGTGGGGATGGCCTTGCTCGCCGCGGCGGTCCAGGGCCTGATCGGCCTGGGCTACCGGGAACTGGCGAGCACTTTTCTGTTGGGCAACGAGTCGAGCACGCACTGGCATTGGCGGGCAGGCTTCCGGCTGCTGGCGTACCCAGGATCGATGCGCGTCATGCGGGAGCAAGTCCGGCAGGCAAAACCGGATTAACGAGCGGCCCTTACAGCGACCGCCCCAACTCGAGGATTTCCTCGGCGTCGAGGATCTTGTCGTTGGTTTCGAACAGCCGAAGAATGGCGGCCTTGTGCAGTTTCATCTTGGTCGCGCCGACGCCGATCGCTCCATAACAGGCGACCCCTTGGCAGTCCTTTCCGCGGTCCATCGCGTCGACGCCCGAAAGACCAGCGGGCGGTACGGCGTTGAGGTCAATGGCCACCTTCAGCCGGCCCGCGGCGAGCCGGGCCTGTTCGGTAAGCAATTCAACCCCGGCAGCCCCCGCCGCGATCACCAGTTCGGCGCCTTGGATCGCGGCTTGAGTTTCGGCGTCCGACGCGCAAGCATGCGCCGAGAGTTTCGCCCCCGGCACCTGGGCCGCGACGGCGTCGCAAACCGCTTGCGCGCGCGTGGCCGAACGCGACGCGACGCGCACCACCGCGCCCTGCCGCGCCAAGAGCCGCACGACGCGCTGCCCGACGGGACCCGTGGCCGCCAAGACGAGCGCCTGCGCGCCGGCGAGCGAGACGTGCTTGGCGGCGGCCCAGACCGCGGCGGCGGCCGTCGTGTTCGCGCCGTTGGGATCGAGCAACACCGAGACGCGCAAGGGTCCGAAGAACGACTTCTGAATCTCCGCCAACACCGCCTCGCCGGCGGCGACATCGGAGCCGCCCACGAAAATTGCCGTCGAACGCAAATCGGCCGGCCCACGGGTGAAGATCGCCCCGTGGACCCGCTCGCGCACGTTGGCCGCCGTCGTCCCGCCGTGGCGCAACAGGTGTTCGACCCCGGCGTCGATCGCCACCACGCTGTCGAATACGCTCGGCTGCGCGTCGGTGTCGAGCTGCAGTAGGATCTTGGGCTTACTCATGGTCACCCACCATCTACCCGTCAGGCTCGAAAACCTGACCTGCTAGAACCCACGGAACGGGTGCTTGGCCGATTCCTTGCCGGCGATCATCTCGTCGGCCGTCGGTTTGCCGGCCATCGCGCTGGCGATCGCCTGCTTGGTGGCCTCGTAGTTGTAATCGTAAATTTTCTTGTCGTCGGCGGCGGCCGGGTGAATGAACACGCCGCACACGATCACCAGGTTTTCGGCCTGGGCCTTGGGAATCACGCCGGCGGCCACCGAGTCAGCAACCGCTTTGGCCACGGCCGACTGCGCCGGGCCAAACATCTGCACCGCCTGCTTCATGCCCTTGATCGTCACCTTGGTGATCAGCACGGTAGCCGGCTTGACCGCCAAGTTGGGCGTCAGCACGGCCAGCAGGTTCGAATGCCCTTCGCTCTGCCGGGCAAGGGCGTTCGCGAACGCGATGCCGACGGGGCCGTCCTTGCTACCGATCAACAGGTCGATGTGGGCGATCTCATTGCCGTCGCCGGCCAGGGCCTCTCCGATGAACATTGACATGGGGTATCTCTCCGTGGTTGTGGAACGATGCGTGTGATCCAGGTGGAATCGCGGCGGTATCGCCGAACCGGCAACGATAACAAACCCGCACGCAAATGCAATTACCCCACACTTAAGGGGTTTGTCGTCGTCGAAGTGCCCCCTTGCGGACACGACTCAGCTAGCTAGACTGGTCCACTTTGTCGGCAAAGTCACGCCAATCTACCCAAGTTCACGTCAAGGATAGACCTTATACTTCACGCGGCCGAAAATGAGACATTTGG
>DATLQY010000235.1:0-3382 GCA_035534975.1 Pirellulales bacterium | reverse complement strand
TGTGGCGGTCCAGGTCGAGCCGCGGCGCGTCGAATGCCCGGCGGCGTTCAACCGATTGGCCACCGCCTGATAGCTCATCCCCTCGGTCCGCAGTTTCCGGCCGGTCGGGAAAAGAAACGTGTACACTTTGTCGGCGGGCGCCTTGACGGCGGCTTCGCCGGCGTCCTTGGCACCGCGCTTGCGGGCCCCTTGGACCAGGTTGCGGCAGTTGCGCAAAGATGCCCCGTGTTGGCCGCCATAGTTTTGCAAGCGGTCAAGTTGGCCTCGGTCCGCGCGCTGATCGTTTCAGCTTCGGCCTGCCACCGCCACCCCATATTCTTTGGGCCGGCAAGGCTAATTCGCTTCCCTCGCTATCCAGCCTTCACCCGACAATCGCTCCCACGCGACCCGAATATGGTCCGGCTTCATAAGGCGGCGTTTACGATCATTCCAGCCATGAATGAATTCAACGACGACGTGCAACTCCGGTGCATCCGTCGGTTGGCTCGCCGCCCAATGCACACTTGCCAACAACTCCATGCCATAGGGCGATTCAAACCCTTCGATCAGTCGAAACACTCGTTCCACGCGCGCCTCTTGGTCGGGCAAGGACGTTTCTCGGCCTATTCTGATCGCGTCGGCCGTTGCGTCGTCGAATAGTCGAATCGGGGTTTTAGGGTTGTTGCGTCCGTCGCCGAAGCCTTCGAGAAAATGCCCCTCGAACTGATGCAAGACGTGCCGAAGATTGTCGGCATATGGGCCGTACCGCCCTTGCTCGAACCGCAATTGAAGCGGCTCGCCGGCTACTTGCAGGAAGTACAGCAGCTTCTGAATTTCCAGCAACGTCAATTCGTAGCCCAGCACGCTGTACTCCGCAAGCACCCGGACGACGTTGGCGCGGCGCGGCGTCATCTCGGGCCGCGGCGTTCGGTGAAGCATCGCCGCCGGTTCCGGGGCGCCGGTCGGCGCGTAGACGAGCGCATCCACTTGCGGCAACCTCGCCAGCGCCGCGCTGATGAGCGGAGACACCTCCGACCATTGCAACCCTCCGTGCCCGCATCCCAGCGGCGGAATCGCCACGGACCGGATGTGCCGCGAGTCCAATTCGCTCACGAGCGCATCCAACCCAGCGCGAATGTCGGCCAGCTTCGATTTTCCTTTCCAGTGCCGTTTCGTCGGAAAATTGATGATGTATCGCGGGTTGAACATGACGCCCCGGTCGTAGACGTGCATTCGGCCCGGTTGAAGTTCGCCGCTTCGACAAACGCGCTCGTAATCCTTCGCCATTTCTGGGAACGCCTTCTTGAATTGCAGCGCGATGCCCTTGCCCATCACTCCCACGGTGTTCACCGTATTGACGAGGGCTTCGGCGTCGGCTTCCAACAGATTTCCCGAAACGACTTTAAACACGAAAGGTTCTCTCCTGTCTCAATCATCCTCAATCACCATAATACCACCTGGCTTGGACATTTACTGGTGGCTGGTGGCTCGGCTGTTCAGCGGCCAAAATCTCCTGCACAGCACCCTGCACGGACCGGTTGTAGACGCCGATTTGCTCGATCCAATCCCACGGTGCCGATCCATGCACGAAAAACTCGGCTTGCTTGCGCCGCTTTCGGTCAGGATCGGATTCAGTGTTCTTCCAACTCCAAGACTTGACGACCGCCCAGTCAACTTTGTTCAAGGCATCCACGCAATCGAAAAACTCGGTCATCGCTTCGACGGCGTGGCCGTCGGTGAAACACCAGCGGCGATCTCCCCGCGCGACCCGCTCGACGCTGGTGACCAGATACACAACGCCGCTTTGCCCCCCGTCGTAGCCGGCAACGTGCCCTGTCTTGATCGAGAACAGCATTGGCGAGCGGTTGGCAAAGTAGAACGGCACGTAGTTGGCAAGCATTCCGCCGGCCGCGATAGAATGGCCGTCCCGGCTCCTGACGGGGGTTCGGGCGCGACGGTCCTTCAAGCCCTGGTGAGCAATTCCAACCGAACCAAATCCTTGACGCAGCCGTTCGGCGTCGCACCATAGGCCCTCGGTCCGAATAATGCTCGCGAGATTCTTGACGTGTGTGATGTGATAAATCAGTATCGCCATTGCTAACCCGGCGGCGCGGCTGGCGAAGCATCTGCCTTGCCTCGCCTCGTGGTTCACTTGACATGCGAGGCTTCCCCTAGGATCGGGTTCAACCCCAAGAGTTTAACCGCTGATGCGGCGATTAGACAGGGGAGGCGGCTCAACGACCGTTGCTCCCCCGTGCGCACCGTCGCTTACGTCGGGCTGGTAGCCGATTTCCATCGACGCCACCCGCCATCCGTCTATTGCGGACGAAAGAGCCGCGGCGTGGCCACTCGCTCTGCTGGCCCTGCTGGTGGCGTTTGCAATGTTCACTGCTGGGCGGGTGAAGGCGACCAGCGATTGAGTCGACCCCAAACGACTCGGCCCCGCCGGGCGCAGGTGGCGCGGTTTCAAGGATACCGTCGATGGCTACTTTGTCGGGGCGGCGTGAGACGCAGGCGTTTTTTGCCGCAGGCGTAACACGAAGCTGCCTGCCGAATTGGCAGCAGTGCCCCAGAATTCGCAGGCAACGGCTGCCTAAAATGCCCAGTCTTTCTTCATTGACTTCCTTGGTTCTGGTAGAAAGAATTGATATGGCAACGGCTTACGGCCTTGGAGTACACGATTAAACGATTTCCGGCCGATTTGGTATTACACTTGCTTATCTAGTCTATCGTGACTTCAGGGACCGAAGCCGAAACCCCTCGGGCGTAGCTCGCAAGACCGGCGAACCACTCCATGCATCCCTCGATTCTGATCACTGACGACGACCGCGATTTTCGCGAAACGCTGCGCGGCGTGTTCGAACCGGAAGGTTTCCGCACGGTACTGGCCGAAGACGGCGACGAAGCGCTCAACATCGTTCGCCGCCAGGAAATCCACCTGATCGTGCTCGACATGCACATGCCGCGGCTCACGGGGCTCGAGACGTTGCGGCTGTTGAAGCAATTCAAGCGGATGCTCCCCTGCATCCTGCTCTCGGCGGAGGCCGACGACACGCTCGTCGAGCAGGCGCGCGAAGCCGATGCCTTTTTGTTCCTGCCGAAGCCCGTCAGCCGCTTGGCGATCACCGCCACAGTCCACCTCGCGTTGCACCGCACCTACGACTGGCCGATCTCACGGGAAATGGCCGCGCGCGGCGAGGAACAAGTGCGCAAGGTAAAGCGGGCATAGGCCGCCAAGGGACATGTGTAGGGGAACGGGGAATGGTTGAGGCCGTTGCTTTGTCGTCAGCCGGCCGCATTGTTTCCGCCACCGCCGGGCTCGTCCCGGTGGAGCGATGATTGAATGCTAGCAGTGCCAGCCGAATGCGCGCTCCGCTCTCCCATTTTGCGGTCGCGGGGGGGG
>DATLQY010000234.1:0-3117 GCA_035534975.1 Pirellulales bacterium | reverse complement strand
AGGCTCGATCGACAACTCGGTCGATTGTTCGGCAGGCTTCGACATGACGACGTATTCCAAAAAACTACGGACGTAATCGGCGTCGAAAGGCGGTTCCGTGGTAAGCAGGTATTTACCCGGCGTTAAGTGCACGACCGCTTTACCATCACCATCAGTTTTGGCTTCAGCACCTCCCAAGGGGATACGACGTTCACCGCGGGCGTGGACGACGGCGTTTGCCGCCGGCAAACGACTGTCGGCGTAGCGCAGCAGCACCTCGACCCGACGTGGTGCGATCAACACAGGGTTCCATTCGCCGGCGGCACCGAGCGCAATGGTTCCATCTCGACCGACTGCGGCGGTGGCCAGTTTCGTCGAAAGAGCGTCGAATTCGGGCCGGTAGGCCACTTGGGCGAGAAATTCGGCCCGCTGTGGCAAACCGTCGATCACGAACCGGCCATCGGCGTCGGTGACGATCGAACGGAACGACTCGGGCAGGCTGGTAATCCGGTCGAAATTCAGATCGGGGCTCGCGGTGGCCTGCCCGTCAGTTTCCAGCAAGCCGATTTGCCAATTGTAGCCACCCTTGCGGCGCAGGTCGTCGTAAACACCAACCTGAATCTTTGCCCCGACCAGCGGCCGCCCCAAATCGTCCGTCACGCGACCTTGCACTTTGGCCGCAGGCCCGAACACCAAAGGACACTCGATTGCCTCGTCTTGATAGAAAGAGCGATCCATGTCGGTTTCGGCGTTTGGTTCGGGGTGCGGCCTCGGCCGGTAGCTGCGGAGACCGTGCCATGTGAAACCGTATCCTTGGGCGGTGCCGAACACCTGGAACTTCCCCTCGATCAATTCCGGCGGAGGTGGAAACAGTCGCACCGGCAGTGGGGCATCGCTGAAAGTGAAGCGACCTTTGGCATCGCTGGTCGATTGGGCCAGCACGGCATCAGGTCCGAATTTACCGAAATTGTTGGCCACAGCCAGGTAGGCAGTCGCCCCAGCGATAGGCCGGCCAAGCTGGTCGGTGGCGAGACCACTCACGGTGATTGGCCGTGGTTCGGTTTCATAAACGCGGGCGGAATTCGGCAGCTTCCTCGGCTTGGGCGCCGCGAGTTTTTCTTTTGACTGCGATGATTTGGTGGGCGGCGGTGGTTGCGGCGCTTCGCTCGTGGGACGTTCGTCTTGCGTCTTTTCTTCGGCCGCAGGCGCGGGTTCGCCCTGGGCGGCAGCCGGCGGAGCAATTCGCGGACTGCCGAGAATCGCCAAGATTCCCACCAGAAGCAGCGTCACACGAAGAGAACGCAGTGCCAGCGAGCCTGGAACTTTACGGTTGAGCAGCCATAAAAACCGGTGTTTGGCCTTATTCCAAACGTCCACCGGAATCGAAAGCCAGAAACTGAACGCGTGGTCGATCGATTCGATCATGGCCTCCTCCGGTTTCGGCTCAACTGGTGCGTACAGAATAAGCGATACGTTCGTCGCCGGCAACGTATGCCAACCAGGAAACGGCGACTCGCGAGACGGCCACCGGCGTGCATCTACAGCTCCAGGGCCGTGAAGGCGCTTTTTGCTAGATTCTTGAACAGAAGCAAACGACGCAAACGAACGAGAGAAAAATCCCACGATGGCCGTGGCTTCCATGAGCGCGTACTTCGTTTCCTTCGTTCGCTTCTGTTCGATTCGCCGCCGTCGGGATGCGTGATTGAAGACGCCCAGGCTCTTGCAGCGATGGCGACGCCACCTAAAGTCGATGCGCGAAACGAGATACCTCATTCGAGCGGTGCTGGCTGCCGCGCCCCATGTTGACCAATCGCGGCCCGAGAACTATGGGTGTCTTCAATTCATCTCCGTTGATGAAGCAAATCGCGTTGGGTCGGAAGAACTGGGCTGTTCTTTGGGAGCGTGGAGGCCGGCAAGCGAGCCGCGATCTTGCACACGATCGTCAGTACGGCGTTGCCCAACGACCTAGACGTGTGGGCCTACGTGAAGGACGTGCTGGACCAGTTGCTCGCCGGTTCCACTGATTATTACTCGATGCGCCCCGACGTGTGGAAGCAATCGCACCCAGAGCACGTGCGGACCTATCGCGTCGACGAGCGGCGGGGCGCCGCCGCCCGTCAACGCTTCCGCCGGGCCACTCGTCCGCTGGCCGCGATCGCGGCCGGTAGCGTTTCGGCTCAATGATCGTCATGCATAGTACCGCCGAGCATGTGCGGATGCATCGAGTGTCGCCGAACGGCGGGACGCCGCCAACCGCCAACGCTTCGGCCGGGTCAACCACCGCCCGGCCGCCCCGACGCTGCGCACCCCCAGCACCGCCGGTCGGCAGCGCGTCAGCCCAATGGTCCTTGTGGACGGTCACCCTTCCGTGGTGAGCCAACAACCGCGCCAGCGACGATCCGCCCGGCAGGCCGCGGCAGCCGTCCGCAGGCAGGCGTTGACGACGCACCGGTTTTCGTCGGGGACGGCGTCAATCGGCCTCGATTGGATCGTAGGCCAGCGCGCATGACGCCGGTAATAGTCGTCGGCCCAGGCCAGAATCGTGCCGACGCGCAGCCGCGGCAATCGGCTCTTGTTGCGCTTGCGACCGTGTGCGGCCAAGCGATTGGCCAGCGAGGAACCACCCCTCAGAACCCACCTGATCTGGGCTTTGCCGTGCCTCGACGATGAACCGTTGCAGGTCAGCAGCCGTCACCTTGCAGGGCTGTATATTTCGGTCGTATACTGGTTGGGTGCCGCGATGCCCAAGATTGTCGTTGAGCAGCGAGAGCGATGGCCAAGAACCGGTACATTCCAGACGACACTCCGCTTTCCATAAGGAACGATCCTCGCTTCCGAGCGGAAATATTGGTGTACGATGAGTTGAAAGCGCAGTTGGATGCCGCCCAACGCGATTGGACGGTCGTGTACCAGGCGAAATGGTTGCTGAAAGAGCCGGGGCAAGGCGAGCCGAAAGAGGGCGAAGCCGATTTTCTCTTGGCACACCCGAAACGTGGCGTGCTGGCCGTGGAAGTGAAGGGTGGAACGATCATCTTCCGAGACGGCCAGTGGTATTCGCGCGATCGAAACGGCGCCGAGCATCCGATCGATCCGTTCGCGCAGGTCGCTCGAAACGCCCGAAACTTGGCCAAGAAGTTT
>DATLQY010000233.1:0-3340 GCA_035534975.1 Pirellulales bacterium | reverse complement strand
TGCAGACATTGCATCTCGCGCACAGCGTCGACGGCATTTTGCAGAAGCTCCCTTACCCCTACCTCCGGCGTGTCGTTGTAGAGCGGACGAATGAGCAGCCGCAGTAGCTCAGAACGCGCGACATTGAACTGAAATCTTTGCGGAACGTAGGTGACGGTTTCCGAAAAGCGTTTGTCGTCGTCCAGATTTGACCGAACGCGCCTGATAATCAAGCCACAATGTCGCAATTCCTCATGTGAACCATACACTTCGCCTAGGACCGCCCACGACGCATCAAGCTCTGATTGGATGCCTACCAGCCAATCCTTTAGTCGCAAATATGTTGCGACGTCCTCGGGGTGCGCCTGGATCTCGATCGACTCCGGATCATCGTGCGTCCGCGTAATGTTCTTGACGGCCGCGTGTGCCCTCCATTCACGGCTTGACGCTCGACTAGGGATGTGCTTGTACCTAAAGGCGATTGAGGGCGCGCGCGAGGACTGAATTTGCAAGTAATCGGCGACGCGGAGCAACGCCATTACGTAAACGGCATGTACGCCTTGGTACTCCCGCCGATGGTAACGGTGGGAGAGATAATCGAGGCACTTCCGAATAGGGAGCCCGTGGCTTCTGGCCACTAGACCTGCGAGGCCGCACAATTCGGTTCCGAAGCGTCGATCGGGCGTAATTCGAGCGGACGTTGGTCCTGGAACGCCGAATTCGGCGAACTGATGCGCGAGGCGCGGATGGTTCATTCGGATGAACTCGCCGATAAGTTTTCGGTCCGTCTCGGTGAGATTCTCGTATGCGTCGAACACGTCGCGCACAACCGCCCGCGGCGAACCGTCGGCCGATTCGCCAAAGATGTCGACCAACTTCCGATCGTCCCAACGCTTTGCGGCAAACAGGAAGTCGCGCCATAGGTCAGGCCAGCAAACGCTGTCGAATTCACTGATGCGGTCACGGGAGGCGTCTCCCACGATCAATTGCTTGAACCCTGCTTCGCTTATGTGCATGGCTGAGTCGTGCAATAGGGTTGCGAGGATCAAAACTGCCGTGTCACTGGCGGTGAAGAACGGCCGAGCGTGTGGTGGGATAAGCGCTTCGGCTGTGGCAAGAACCTGGCTCACGTGCTCTGGACCGTGATCTGTGTAGTCCGGAAAGAACGGCAACTTGCTATCTTTTAGCCAATCACTGAAGTCCGTGATCGAGCCATCAACGGCTGCGCGCAGCGATAGATCGTTGGCGAGCCGCTCTGCGAAAAACGCTGGGTACGTGATCGGCATTGTTAAACGGGACAGGTCGGACAGGTCCAATACTTCGGACGCGTGGAACCCGTGGACCAGGTTTTTGGGTGTCGCGGCGAGGCATCAAACTCGCCCTACGGCTTTTTTTGCCCCGTTTGCGACTCCGCGACGTCGATGTGCTTGAGGAAGAAGCCGAGCATTGCGCGACCGAAGTCAATGGACTTGTCTTTGTCGTCCGCGGCGTTGATCATGACGTTTTCAATTTCCAATTCGTCCATCCGCTCCTTGAGCATCCGGCCGAAGTTGGGATGGTGAATGCCCTCACCGGGCTTGGCGTCGGCGGGCAGCGGCCCGTCGGGTTCGTTGTAGAACATCACCACGGGAGGGTCGTCTTTCGTGAGCCAGGTGATGGCCGACGAATCGTCGTACAATCGCTGCATCGCCGGCATGGGGTGCAATGCCTCGTCGGCGTCGCGCAATCCGTAAACCTTGAACAGCGACGGGTGCTCCCATGCCCGTCCGCCAATCAGGTCGCGAATCTTGATCGGGTCGTAGGTCGTTTGGCCGCCAAGGCTGCCGACGGCCGAGATCCGACTCGACTGGCGCAGAACGGGGTCCGGGCTGGTGGGATCGGCCAGGTCGTCGTGAAAACCAATCCAAAGCGAAATGCCGGCGCCGGCCGAACCGCCGAAACATGCGACCCGCGCAGGGTCGAAATTCCACTCGCCCGCCTTGCTTCGCAAAAACTGCACGGCGCGGGCGCCGTCGAGCAACGGGGCGGGGAAGATCACCTCCTTGCCGTCCACAAAGCGGTAATTGATCGACGCGAAGTGGACACCCAGCGTCCGCAATCGCTCGACCATGCCGGCGTTGATGCCCTTTTTGTCGCCGGCCACGAACCCGCCACCGTGAATGTGGATCAGCAGCGGGGCGGGCTTTTCACTTTCGGCCTGGTAGAAATCGAGCACGTTCCGCTCGGCGGGGCCATAGGAGACGTCGGCGAAGGTCGGCTCGATCTTGGGTTGTCCCTCGGCTTGCTCGGCCCGCGCGAAGCCGACGAAAAGCGCCAACGGCGCCGCGACGCAACCCAAGACCACTCGGTAGATCATCGATCGATTCATCATGGCCCTCACTCCCTAGCCGAACAGCTTCAAGAGCGGCTCGCCGGTGCTGATGGGACGGGTGAAACCGTCGGCGCCCAAGCGAAGTTCGAGGGGGACCTTGAGGGCGTGGTAGATCGTGGCGCCGAGATCCTGGGGGCGCACCGGCCTGTCCTTCACGTACGCCCCAATCTTGTCGGATTCGCCGTAGACCATGCCGCCGCGAATGCCGCCGCCCGCGAGGATGGCGGAGTAGCACGAGGGCCAGTGTTGGCGCCCCGGACTGGCGCCTTGCTGGTTGATTCGCGGCGTGCGGCCAAATTCTCCGGCGACCACCACCAGCGTCCGCTCGAGCAAACCGCGTTCGTCGAGATCGAGAAGCAACGCCGACAGCGCCTCATCGAGCCGCGGCTGGCACCAGCGCATGCCGTAGGAGCCGTCGCCAAAGGCATTGCCCATTCCCATCTCACCGCCGTGCATGTCCCAACTCGAGCTGGGCGGCCCACCTAAGACAGCGTTCGGAGACGTGCCCGTCCAGCCGTTGACCGTGACGAAGCCGACGCCCGCCTCGACAAGCCGGCGCGCCAAGAGCAGGTTTTGTCCCAAGGGATGCATTCCGTAGCGGTCGCGCACGGCCGCTGGCTCTCTCTGGAGCTCGAACGCCTGGCGCCCTCCGGGCCCATCGGTCAATTCGAACGCCCGGTGGTGGAGATCCCGCCAATCGCTCGTGACGGGGTTTCTCGCGTTTCCCTCGCCGGCGCTTTCGGCGGCATTCACTCCGTCGAGCAACCGGCGGCGAGCCTGCATGCGATCGGGCGGCACCGCCGCAATCAGCTCGTCGGGAGCCTTGAATTCGGGCATGGCCGGGTGGTTGCTCGCCGAACCGACGAACAGCGGGCTATGGACGGCGCCCAGGTGGCCACCCGTGCCGATATTCGGAGCGCAGAAGACGGGATCGCCGACGCACTTGATCAGCCAGACGTACGAGGCGACGCTGCGCTCGCTGGGTCGAAC
>DATLQY010000232.1:0-8182 GCA_035534975.1 Pirellulales bacterium | reverse complement strand
TCCGGCGCTTCGAGGCGGCCAGTCAACGGAGCCTGGCCGTGCTCGAAGCCGTCGAGCTGACCGTGCTCGATCCGAGCCGCGCTGACCGACGCCACCTCGCCGCGTACCTTCCATCGACTGCCTGGTTCCTGCTCTTGGAACCGGGCCAGATCGAAGAAGAAGGGCGCGCCTACCGCAACCGGCTCGATGAGCCCGACGATGTCCACCAGCTTGGCCCGACGCTCGACGAGATGTACCGTTTCCCGTCGGCCACGGCCAGCGGCCTTTCGACCGCATCGATGGAAACCACCTGCCGGCTCAAAATCGAATCGGTCGAACGCTTCAGCGGCGACGTGACTAAAGTCCGCCACGAGCTCGACACGGCGGGCGAGGGGCAGGAGGTGTACGTCGTCTGCCAAACCGAGGCCGAGGTCAAGCGTCTTGCGGAGATTTTCGCCGAGACGCGTCTCGCCGCCCAGGGAAAGTTGCACTTTCCCGTCGGCCGCTTGCGCACCGGGTTTCGCCTGGTGAGCGACCGCATCGTGGTGGTCAGCGGTGGCGAGCTGTTCCATCGCAACGACTTGGGCCGCCCCTCGCGCCGCCGGCTGGGCCGCGTGATCGACAGTTTCCTCGAGCTGCGCGAGGGCGATTACGTGGTCCACCTGGCGCACGGCATCGGCCGCTACCGCGGGATGAAGCTCCTGAACGAGCTCGATGGGGGCGAAGAACACCTGGAGATCGAGTTCCACGGCGGCACCAAGATCTATGTCCCGACCTCGAAAATCGAACTGGTGCAGAAATACGTCGGCGGGTCGAAGAGTCGGCCGACGCTGGCCCGGATCGGAGGACAATCGTGGGTGCGGCAGAAGCAGGCCGCCGAGGCCGCCGTGGTCGACCTGGCCGGCGACATGCTCGAGCTCCAGGCCGCCCGCGCGACTCGCACCGGAATCGCGTTTCCGGCTGACACCGACTGGCAAAAGGAATTCGACGCTTCGTTTCCCTACATGGAAACTCCCGATCAATTGACCGGTATCGCGGCCATCAAGGGGGACATGCATGACACCAGGCCCATGGACCGATTGGTTTGCGGCGACGTGGGCTACGGCAAGACCGAGCTGGCGATGCGGGCGGCGTTCAAAGCCGTCGACGCCGGTTACCAGGTGGCGGTGCTCGTGCCGACCACGGTCTTGGCCGAGCAGCACGGCCGCACGTTCCGCGCCCGGCTGGCCGAGTTCCCCTTCGAAATCGCGGTGCTCAGCCGCTTTTGCACCACCAGCCAACAGAAGCGCATTCTGAAGGGAATGGCCGACGGCTCGATCGACGTCGTGATCGGAACGCACCGGCTGGCGCAGGCCGACGTGCAATTCGCCAACCTCGGACTGTTGGTGATCGACGAGGAGCAGCGGTTCGGCGTCGAGGTCAAGGAGCGGCTCAAAGCCTATCGGAACATCGTCGATGTGTTGACGATGACCGCCACGCCGATCCCGCGCACGCTGCACATGTCGCTCTTGGGTTTGCGCGACATCTCGAACCTCGAAACGCCGCCCGCCGACCGGTTGGCCATCGAGACCCGCGTCGTCCGCTTCGAAGCCGACCTCGTGCGCCACGCGGCGATGCGCGAGCTGAACCGCGGCGGACAAATGTTCTTCGTCCACAACCGCGTCAACGACATCGAAAAGATCGCCCGCGCGCTGGGCCAGATCGTGCCGGAAGCACGAATCAAAATCGGCCACGGCCAGATGCCAGAACACCAGCTCGAGCGCGTGATGCTCGACTTCGTCGACCACAAGTTCGACATCCTGTTGGCCACGACGATCGTCGAGAGCGGACTCGACATTCCCAACGCCAACACGATTTTCATCGACGACGCCGACCAGTACGGCCTTGCCGAGCTGCACCAGCTTCGCGGGCGGGTCGGCCGTTACAAGCACCGCGCCCATTGCTACCTGCTGGTCGATCCTAACAAGTCGCTCACGTCCACCGCCGCCCGGCGATTGACCGCCATCGAGGAGTTCAGCGACATGGGGGCCGGGTTCGCCATCGCGATGCGCGACCTGGAGATTCGCGGCGCCGGCAATATCCTGGGCACCGAGCAGAGCGGTCATATCGCCGCCGTGGGGTACGAGCTGTACTGCGAGCTCCTGGAACAGACGGTCCGCAAGCTCAAGAAGTTGCCACCCAAGGTAACGATCGAGGTCAACGTTAACCTGCCTGGCGAGGCGTTCCTTCCGCGGCGCTATGTGCCCGACATGCGAGCGAAGATCGACCTCTACCGGCGCTTGGCAAGGGTTTCGCGTCTGGGAGAACTGGCCGAATTCTCCGCCGAACTGGCCGACCGGTTTGGCCCCTGGCCCGACGTGGTCGGACGGACCCTGGCCCGAAGCGAGTTGGCCATTCTGGCCGCCGCCTGGCGGATCGACTCAATCCATTTGGAGCCGGGATTCGTGGTCTTCGGGTATCGCGACCGCCAGGAAATCGAGAAGTTGGCTCGGCTACGGAGCGGTCGGCTGCGAGTGGTCGACCATCGCAGCGCCTATCTTCCTATTGGGAAAGAACTTACTGAGCCGTCCCAAATTGAGTTCGCGATCAAATCCGTGTTGCAGCCGGCGTGAGCTTGCCAGTATACTCCCGCCCGCCCATTTTTTGATTCTGGATTGCCGATTTTGGATCGTTCGCGTGCGAAATCCAAAGCCCAAAATCCAAAATCCAAAATCCAAATCGAACATGGCACGGCTTTTCTACGCCATTTTGCTTAGCGTCACGGCGGCCCTCGGGTCGATTGTGTGGGCGCGGCACGGACTTCCGAACCTCTGGGCGCACCTGTTCGGCGCCCGCAGCGCGCAGGCGCAATCGTCGGGCGAAGCCGACAAATTCGGCGGCGACGTCGGCTCGCCCGGTTCCCGTTTGGCGCCACGGCAGTCGCCGGCACTTTCGTCGCAACCGCCGGGCGGCTCCTCGGCGGCAACCTCCCGTTGGTCGCGGGGCTATCTGGCGCGACGCGCGTCTGCGTCGCGGCCCAGCCCCGCTCCTCGGGGCGACGGCAGACCACTCGCGGGGCCTGGTCTTCCGACATCGCGTGCGGACGAAACGTCGCCAGGCAGGGAATCGGACGAGGGCGCCGACGGCAGCCAGACCGCCTCGCCGCTTACCACACAGACCGCCACACTGCGGCCGGACCATTTTCGTCCCACCTCGAAACAGACCGGTCCTGATCTTATGAGTCAAAAGATCGACCTTGACGACCCCACGAATGCGTCGGGTGACGGTAAAGTACCTCCGTCCGAGGAATCCCTGCGGAGGGAATTCGAGAACACCAAAGTCCTCGCCAAGGTCGGCAACGAAGTGATCCTGGCGGGCGACGTGCTGCCGTCGGCGATCGAGAGCTTCAACGAGAGGAAAAAAAGGTGCCCGCCGGAGCAGCAAGAAAGGTTGTTCCAGGATACGGTCGTCGCGCAGGTCATGTCGTTGGTGAATATCAAGTTGTTGTACGTGCAAGCCCTTCGGAAAATTCCCGACGACAAGCTCCCGGACCTGCAAAAGAGGATGGCGCAGGACTTCGAGGAGCAGGCGGTCCCGATTTTCATGAAGAACGAGAATTGCAAAACGCGGCGGGAGCTGGAAGAAAAGCTCAAGCAGACGGGCAATTCGATCGAGCGGATCAAGCGAGGTTTCGTCGAAGCGCAGATTGCCAAGCAGTGGTTCCGCGACCAGGTGAAGGAGGACACACTCAAGGTCACGCACGATGATTTACTGGCCCGCTACCGCGAGAAACTGGCCGACTACGAACATCCCGCCACGGCCCGCTACGAAGAGTTGGTGGTGAAGCTCTCGAAATATGGCAGCGCGACCGAGGCGCGCACCGCGCTGTCCGAGATGGGCAACCTGGTCTACAAGGGGGCGTCGTTCGCCGAGATAGCCAAGGCCCGTAGCGACGGCAGCACGGCGGCCGAAGGCGGGCTGAAGGAGATCAGCCAGGATAGCCACGCCTCGCGGGTGGTCGACGAGGCGATTTTCTCGTTGCCCGTCAAGGCGATGAGCCCGATCCTGGAGGACCTCGACCCGAAGTTGAAAGACAAACGGGGCTTCTACATCATCCGAGTCATCGAGCGCAAGCCGGCTTGGAGGACCCCCTTCACGGACGTGCAGACCGAGCTCGCCGAGGAAATCAAAAAAGAACGGCTCAAAGACAAACAGACGGAATACATGCGGAAGATTTTCGCCGAGACGCCCCCATGGACGATCTTCGAACATCCCAAAATGGCGGAAAAGCGGCCCGCCAAACCGCCCCCCAGCAGGTACTAACGTTGAATCGTGATCCGACCTTGAACTCGAACCAGATAGAGCTGAAAAATGACATCAACAACAGGGATGGAGGCCTCTGTTCGAAGGAGATAGGGGGATGACGAGGGGATACGGGGATGAAGGCAAAAGAAGAAAGGCACGAGTGTCCAGCCCCGACGGCCATGCAGGGTAGGGTGGGACAAGCTCGCATTAGGAGGGGCACCCGCGCAGCGGGTCTCACGGCCCACCATTGCGTGCGAATGGTGGGCCGGCGCCCGCTCCGCGGTCTGGTCCCACCCTGCGATCACGAGTTCCGCCAAAGGGAGTTCGAGCCATGAACGAATTTCGTGCTACCCACTTACGCCGCAACTGCTTTAAGTCAATCGCACCGATGGTTGCGTTTGCGGTCATCGCGTCGTCGGTGTTTGGGGTGCTCTCGGCCGACGAAGCTCCGCCGTTCGCTTTCGAAGCCGATGAGATCCTGGCCAAGGTCGATTCCGAGGTCATCCTGGCGGCCGACGTGCTGCCGTCGGCGATCGAGAGCTTCAACGAGAAGAAAAAAAGGTGCCCGCCGGAGCAGCATGAACAGTTGTTCCAGGAAGCGATGGTCTCCCAGCTTATGAACTTGGTGAAGATCAAGCTGTTGTATGTGCAAGCCCTCCGGGCGATTCCAGAAGACAAGCTCCCAGACCTGAAAAAGATGATCGCACAAGACTTCGACGACAAGGCGGTGCCGTGCTTCATCGAACATGAGGAGTGCAAGACGCGGCAGGAGCTGGAAGAAAAGCTGCAACAGACGGGCAATTCAATCGAACGGATCAAGCGAAATTTCGTCGAAACCCAGATCGCCCAGCAGTGGTTCCGCGACCAGGTCAAAGAGGAGAACGTGAAGGTCACGAACGACGAGGCCCTGGCCCGCTACCGCGAGAATCTGGCCAGTTACGAACATCCCGCGTCGGTCACCTACGGGGAGTTGGTGGCGAAGCTGTCGAAATACGCGAACAAGGCTGAGGCGCGCGCCGCGCTGGTCGAGATGCGCAACCTCGTCGACAAGGAAGTTTCCTTGGCCGAGGTCGCCAAGGCCCATAGCGACGGCAGTACGGCGGCCGAAGGCGGCCGGCGTGAGATACTTCAGGGAAGCCACATCTCGCGGGTCGTCGACAAGGCGCTATTTTCATTACCCGTCGGAACGATGAGCCCGATTCTTGAGGATCTCGACCCGAAGTTGAAAGACAAACGGGGCTTCTACATCATCCGCGTCATCGATCGCAAGCCGGCTTGGACGACCCCCTTCACGGAGGTCCAGGCCGAGCTCGCCGAGGAACTCAAGAAAGAACGGCTCATTATCAAACAGATGGAATATATGCAGAAGATTTTTGCCGATACGCCCCCTTGGACTATCTTCGACCAACCGAACATGGCCACGCGGAAGCGCATCAAATCGCCTGTCAAAGTCCACCGCTGAAATCAGGGCGGGACAAGCTCGCCTTAGGGGGGGCACCCGCGCAGCGGGTCTCACGGCCCACCATTGCGTGCGGATGGTGGGCCGGCGCCCGCTCCGCGTTCTGGTCCCACTCTACAATTACGTGTTCCGCCATAGGGAGTTCGAGCCATGAACGAATTTCGTGCTACGCACTTACGCGGCAACTGCGTGAAGTCAATCGCCCCGATGGTTGTGTTAGCGGTCATCGCCTCGTCGGTGATTAAAACGCTCTTGGCCGACGAAGCTCCGCCCATCGTTTTCGAGGCCGATGAGATCCTGGCCAAGGTCGATTCCGAGGTGATCCTTGCCGGCGACGTGGTGCTGGGAGCCGTGGCGGACTTCAACAAGGTCAAGGGAAAGATCCCGTCGAGAGACCGCGAAGCGAGTTACCGGCAAGCGCTCAAATCGCAGATCGCGTCGTTGGTGAAGGTCAAACTCTTGTACCTCCAAGCCAAGAAAAACATCCCGGAGATCGAGCTCTCGGAATTGATCGAGCGAATCGAGCGGGACTTTGACGACGGGGCGCTCAAAGATTTTCTGGATCGTACGGATTGCGAAAACTGGCGGGAGCTGGAAGCCAAGCTCAAGTCGATGGGCAGTTCGATCGAACGAGTGAAGCGAAACTACGTCGAGTCGCAGCTCGCCCAGCGGCAATATCACGACCAGGTGAATGAGGACGACATCGAGGTCACGCGCGAAGAGGCGTTGGCCCGCTACCAGGAGAACCAGTCGAAATACGAATACCCGGCGAAGGCCCGCTACGAAGAATTGGTGATGAAGCCCTCCGAGGTCCGCAACGATCGCCAGGCCCGCGCGGCGCTGGCTCAGATGGGCGAGAGCGTAAAGAAGGGCGCGGCATGGGCCGACGTGGCCAAGGCCCGTAGCGAGGGAACGACGGCGGCCGAAGGGGGCCGACAGCCTGCCGCTCGAAAGCTTGAGGAGAGCCAAGTTTCGCGCGAGGGGCCGACGGCGGCCAAAGGTAACGAATCGACCTGGATCAGCCAGGGAAGCCATCGCTCAGCGATCATCGACGAGGCCCTCTTTTCGCTGGCCGTCGGCGCGATGAGCCCGATATTGAAGGACGACCGGGGCCTTTATATCATCCGCGTCATCGAGCGCGAGCCGGCGGGCATAATCCCCTTCGAAGAGTTCGAAGACGAACTTGTCCGCGAGATCAGGCGGGAGCGGGTCGTTGAACAGCAGGTCGAATGCATGAAGCAGCTTTTCGCCGAAGCGCGGATTTGGAGCATGTTCGACAAACAGGGCAAGCAAAACGCGGGCCATCCGCCTCTTGGCCCATCCTCCGAGCGCCGCCGCTAAGATCCCGTCGAGAGAGGAGGGATGAAGTCGGAAATCGGAGGTCGGAATTCGGAACCAAGAACTTGAACGCGACGGCGCGAAATGGCACTTTCTTGCCTCCGCTCCGAACCCTGAACCCTGAACTTCCGTGACCGGGGGACGTACGCCGGGGTACCCGGGCAGTGGGTCGGCCCGCTCCGCGTCCCCGCGTCTTCCCCCTGCCACCGGCCGAACCTAACGCCGACACCGCCCCTCATTGGTTTGTCAATCTTACGCGTCCGCGTATAGTGTGCCGATGCTCAATCGTGTGGAAAGCTTGTGGCGGCGTCCGGCGGGAATGCGCGAGGTCCTGGTGATGGCCTTGCCGCTGATCGTCTCGAACCTCTCGTCGACGATCATGATCTTCACCGACCGGGTGTTCCTGGCCCATTATTCGACCGACGCGGTCGCCGCCGCCTTGCCTGCCGGAAACCTGATCTATCTGGCCATTTGCTTTCCGCTGGGCGTGGCCGGCTACGTCAATACGTTCGTGGCGCAATACTACGGGGCCGAGCGGTTCGACCGGATCGGGCGGGCCGTGTGGCAGGCGGTACTGCTGGGCCTGGCGACGATTCCTCTGATGTTGCTGACGGTCCCTTTGGCCCCGGCGGTGATCCATTGGGCGGGGCACCCGGCGGAGGTCGCCGTCTTGGAAATCGAGTTTTACCGGGCGCTTTGCTGGGGCGAATCGACCCTGGTGTTGGCCGCGGCGCTGTCGAGCTTTTTCACAGGGCGCGGCGACATGTGGACGGTGATGATCGTCGACAGCCTGGCGGCGGGCTTGAACGTGGTGCTCGACTACGCCTGGATTTTCGGGCACCTCGGGTTTCCGGAGTGGGGCGCGGAAGGGGCGGGCTGGGCGACCTCGGTGGCGACGCTGTTTCGTGTATTGGTCTACGTCGCGCTCTGGTTACGGCCCGTGTTCCGCGAGAAGTACCAGACGCTGGCCGGCTGCCGTTTTGATCGCGAACTTTTCGGCCGGTTGTTATGGTTCGGCGCGCCCAACGGCTTGCAGTACCTGATCGAAGTCGGGGCCTTCGGCGTGTTCATCGTGCTGGTCGGCCAGATCGGCAAGAACGAACTGGCCGCCTCGAACCTGGC
>DATLQY010000231.1:0-4261 GCA_035534975.1 Pirellulales bacterium | reverse complement strand
GACGTTCGGCGCCGGCCACCATCGAGCGAAACTTGTACATCTTGAATCGCCGGCCACCCAGGCCGCTACGGTCCTGGTGGAAGAAAACGGGGCCGGGCGATGTGATCTTGATGGCGATCGCGACCAGCAGGAAGAAAGGGGCCAGCACGACCAAACCCCATGCGGCCCCCAACACGTCGAGCCAGCGCTTCCAGGCCGGCACGGGCTGCACGAACAAAGCTTCGAGCGGATGGGCCCGCCGCGCGTCGTCGTCGATCCGTCGCGGCGTTTCGCCGTTCGCGTCGTCGTCGATCCACTTGTTGGGATAGGTGTAAACCTTGCAATGCGGCGGCGGCGTGCGAGACGCGAATTCCCGGCTAATGTCGTCTGCCAGCTTCCATGCGCCCTCGCCCGACGTGTGAGCCAGCGCGGCGCCGATCCGATGGCCGTCCAGCCAACCGGCGTCGTCGGTCAAACGCAGCCGGCGCTTGAGAACTTTCGCCAGGCGGCGCCAGGTGGCAAGTTCGAACTCCTTGCCACGCGGCGTGAAGATCAACAGCGAAAACTCGTCCCCCGTGCGATCGCTGCGCGCCCGTTCGCGCTCGAGAACTCGTCGCATTTGGGCGACGTCATGCAGGTCCTGGCGGGAAACCCTGCGCGTGAACCGGACCCCTCGTCGGGTCGGTTCTTTCAATCTGGCAAACATCATGGTTGTCCATCAAAGAGGCTTATTCAAAACCGCGCCCAGCAATCGCGCGTGTGAACGCGAAAGCTGCTGTGTTACCCGCTGGGCAGCCTCCCAACATGTCCGGTGCGCCTCGACCACCAGCACCACGCCGTCCAACAGGCCGGCAAGACAGGCGGCGGATACGACTTCGCCCGCCGGCGGCAGGTCGAAGATCACCAGTTCGAAGTCTTCCTTGAGCGCGGCGACCATGGCCGCCATCCGGACTGGATCGTTGACTTCGTCGGGATGGACCGCCCGCTGGCCGGCCGTGAGCACGCACAGTCGCGCCGCGTGAGTAGAGCGGATCGCGGCCGACAAGTCGCAGTTTTCCAACAGTACGTCGGAGAACCCCACTCCCCGCGGCAATTCGAATAGGCGCTCGATCGCGGGCCTTGCAAGATTGGCATCCACTAAGAGCACGCTGCGGTCGCTCAGTTCCGCCGCTCTCACGGCCAGCCGGGCCGCCACCGTGCTCACGCCTTCGCCGCTTTGGCAACTGGTGAGGCCCAAGGTCTTGAGCGGCTTGTCGCCGTCCACACTGGGCCACGGCAACCCGCGCAGCATGGCCGTAAAGTGCTCGTCGCCAGTCGAGTGGAATGACCGACCCAAACGACGGCCGGATTGGGGGGCAAGTTCGTACTCGTCGATGGGCTTGCGCTGGGCGCCCGGTTCCTCTTGCAGGCCGTTTTGACCGACGATGGCCGACACGGGGCTGGACATGGTACTATCGCTTTCCGTTCGTCACGAACTGCTTGGGCTTCATGCGCGGGATCGAGGCCAGCACCGGCAAATCCAGCCGGTGTTCGATACAATCGGGCGTGCGAAACGAGTGGTCGGCCCGGTCGGACGCGATTGCCAAGGCCAGCCCTCCGAAAAGACCCACCGCGATGCCCAGCGCCATGTTCACCAGCGGCCGCGGACTGACCGGCTTGGCTTCGAACGTGGCCGGCTGCACGATGTTGATGTTCGAGATCCGCCCAAGTTCCAGCGCCTGGTCGATGTTCGCCTGTTCCAGGTTTTCGGCGTACTTGCGGTAGTTGGCGTCTTCGAGGTCGATGGTGCGCTCGAGCTTGGCGAGCTCCAATTCATGATCGTTGAGCCCTTCGAGCCGGGCCCGCTCGGCGGCCAATTGCCCCACCAGCGCGTCGGCTTTCGCCCGCAACGAAACTAACGACGGTTCTCGCGTCAGAAGCGCAAGCTGGACCGCTTCGTAGGCCCTGCTCGGTCCGGTCTTCACGTGCGTCCGCGTCTGCTCCTCCATCTCGAGGATCGCACGTGCCGCTTCGATTTGATCGCGAACGTGCCGCACCTCCGGGTGCGCGTCGGTGTACTTGGCGTGAAGTTCCTGTTGCTTGACTTCCAGTGCGTACAATTGGTCCCGCATCCGGTCTGCCGCATCGTTCGCCAAGCCCGAGGTTTCCTCGTGGACCTGGGTCCGCGACGTGCTCGCCAGCGTTTCTTTCAGCAATCGCACCTCGGCCTCGGCGGCGGCCAACTCCGAGGCCGATTGCAGTCGCTCGTCTTCGAGCCGGGCAATCCGGTCCATCAGGTGCAGGCGGTGCGTGGCCAGCGAGCTCACGCCGGTCGAGTTCTTCAGGTCGCGCATCGCCTCTTCCGAACGGCCTAAGTCCCGGCCTAGTCGCTCGGTTTGCTCCGCGAAGAAATCGCGGGCGCCGGGTGTCCGATTCAAGCGAACGTGGTGGTCGAGATAGGCTTCCACCAGCTTCGAGACGATGGCTTGCGAGAGCTCGGGGCGCGGACTATCGCAGGCCACCGTGATCACGTCCGACTTGCGTGCCGCCTCGATCCAGACCATCTTCCGAAGACGTTCGATGGCGCGCTGGCGCCCCGTCAACGGCGTCAATAATCCCAGACGGCTGCCCCATTGCCGCAACGTGCCTTGTTTCGCGATCGCGTCGCTTTCGTCAGCTAGGGGTTCCGCGGCGCCGGAAGGCCCCGTGGCGCCCAAAGAATGGTCTTCAGGATCCAGAATCGCCTCGGCGCCCAGGTCGTCGACCACCTGTTCCAAGAGCACGCGGCTCCGTAGCATTTCGGTCACGGAGTTGATTTCGTTGTCGCGCGTCTGGGGAATCGCCACGGCCGGGGCCTGGCCGAAAGTCACGGTCGGGTCGAGCGCTACGTTTTCGCGCCCTAACCGGACGAAGAGCTTCGACTCGGAGCGGAAGTCCTTGGGGCCCAACGCCGTCCAGGCCCACGCGGCCCCGACGGAGACGACGAAAAACAGCGAGACTTTCCATCGGTGGCGAAAAGGCAAAAGAAAAAAGACGTCTCGCACGGACATTTCCACGGCTCTGACCATTCGTGGCACCTCTCCAACACAAGGACGACCGAAACGCACCGAGTTAGACGCTCCATTGCGCCCGCTCTGACCTCCCGCCAAGGCGTAGATAAGGTGGGATGTTCAGGTATTATGCGTTGCGATGCTTATTCTAGTCGCATGGATCAAATACGCAATATACGTTGATTAGAATAGCGCAAGTTGTTTGTTGTGAATAGGTAAGTTAGATGTTATGCGAAGAATCACGGCCTTTATACCACCTATAAGTATGCCTACGAGTGCTCGTTGAAATACTCGTCCGATGCGACGAAGCCGGTGATCACGTTTTCATTGGTCATGCCGTGCTCGAAGGCATCCACCCAGTCGGCGACTTCCGCGTTGCTGGCGTTGCGGCCGAGGTACTGCTGGTAGTCGCCCTGAATGCGAATTTGCTCGCGCTCGGGGCTTGCGGCGAAGTCATACGCGATCGCCTCCCGTGGTTCGCCCTGGGTCAGCGCCTGGACCCAGGCCTGTTCGCCGGCAGTGTCGGCGGCGCGGCCGAGCAACCCATCGTACATGGCGTCGACCCAGGCAAGGTCGGTCCCGCCGCTGCGGGCGTAGAATTCCGGGGAGCTCACGAAGGCCGCCTCCAACTGCTCGTCGGTCAAGCCGGCCTGCATCGCTTGAATCCAGGCCTGCAATCCCTGCGAATCGGCGGCGCGCCCGAGGAACCGCTGGTAGGCCGATTGAATCAGGTCTCCGTCATACTCGTCGCTGTGCGTCAGCGCGCTGGCGAAAAGACCGGCCGACAGGCCCTGGTCAAGCTGTGCGCTCCAGTACGCCAGCGCGCCGGTGTCGACCTCGCGGTGCAATACGGACTCGAAGACCGCGCCGACGTACTTTTGGTCTGGCGTGAGGAACGGGACGGGGGGCGGAGACGTTTCATTGATGGTCAACGTGTCGGCGGTGATGGCACCCAACGTAGCATTGGTAGGCGTGCCAAGTGCGAACGTGATCGTGTTGTCGGGGGTGCTGGGCCGGCGGTCGTCGAGGAGTGTGCCGGTGATTGCCCCCGAGGTTTGGCCTGCGGAGATGACGAGCGGGCTGGCCGTGACGCCGCTATAATCGACGCCACTGATCGCCGTGCCGCCCAGCGTGAACGGCACGGTCGTATCGACTCCCGAGGCGGCCGACAAGTTCACGGTAATACGGAACGTTCCGGCACTTTCGTTGACGCTCTGGCTGGCCGTACCGAACTGCACAGTTGGCTGAGGGGG
>DATLQY010000230.1:0-19386 GCA_035534975.1 Pirellulales bacterium | reverse complement strand
TCGAAGGTGACGACCCGGATGCCAAGCGCAGAACTGATGTCGCTCCATGCCGGCGAAAAAAAGGACCGCGAGAGGTACGGCGCGTAACCGTCGATGTTCTCATCCAGCAGTATCGTCAGCAAGGTTCCTTTTCGCTTTCCTCTGGGCGAGCTTTTCCCGCAAAAGTGCTTTGCGTTGCTCAATCGAAAAGTGATCGTTTGTTCGCGTCCAGGGCGGTTGCATCGCCCTCATTCGGTCGTGGTGCGATTTGATTTCCCGCTCGGCTTGGAGGACCTGCTCGTAGTGCTCGCGAATGTAGACCTTTAGCAGCGTGATCTCCTCGTCCCTCAGCGAGGGAATCCAACGGCGAATCTCCTCGTTGGAAACGTGCTCGCGGTAGTAGGGCAAAAGATCCTGCACAGTGATGCGACTGGTCGAAAGTTGCGGTCCTCGCCCACGGTCGACAATCTCGATGGTCTCGGTCTTCACGGTGCCTTCTCCTTTCGGATCCAGTGCTGGCGCGGCGTGATCTCACATAAGCATTGTACTCTACCGAAATGCGCTCGGGTAAGGGAGGCCATGCCACGAATTCGCCGGCGGCCACGACGGCGATCCAACGGGCGTGTCGCCCACGGCGCCCAGCGCGAACACGCCGAGCGTATCGACGCCGGTCCCGTCCAGTCGCCCACGTCGAGGAAGTCGCCGGGCGTTCCGTAAAGGAACACGTGGTCGAACGGGTCGATTCTCGCTGCCGCTAACTCCCATCTTGCCCTTGTGTTCTTTTGTAACGGTAGACCCACATGGATCCGTTGTCATCGCTGTCGCCGGCGACGTGGATAAAGTGCGCGTTGAGGTCCGGGTTGTAGAAACCACTGGGACAAAGACCAATTTCCTTGGGCATCGCCAGGGGCGTCTCGGTCCACGAGTTGGCCGCCGGATCGTAGACGTACAGACCACGGCTCTCCGGCCCCGGCTGAACGTCGCCGTCGATCGGGTTCAATTGCCAGCGGTGAAAGTTAAGCACGACGACGTCGTTGACGGAATCGTAATTCATGACCGCGTGGTTCGGCACCCGCGTCAGGTATAACCATGGGAGGGTATAATCCGGAAAAAAAAGCGCGCGATTTCGGACGAAGCGCGCGGTTTTGATGCGCTTTTGGCAATCGTGCGGGATAGGAAGGCGATAAGCGTTCGGCATTACACTCCCTTGGGCGCCGCGTTTTCCTTACGCCTAATGCCTAACGCCTAACGCCAAACGCCTACTCATTTCGCCTCCCCATTTTTGCCTGCCAAACGCCTCATAATACGCCATATGGCGCGTTAATGACCCTCCGCTGGAACCACGCGCCAAGAGCGTCGCGCGGTTGGCAATCGGCAACGCCGGCATCGTGGCAGGCACACTCGTCATGGCGCGCAACGTTCATCAGCGGCTTCATGTTAGTGCATTTAAAAAACGCTCTTATAATTCCTATTGACGAATAGTGTACGCCGGTATATATTGCAACCACGTTGGCCCGCGGCCACGCCGGACCCGTCAGGCGCCGATTGTCCCAACGACATTCAACCTCATCACCCCTTTGACGCAGGAGGACCGAAACATGGAATTCCATCCTTTGGCGAACATTTTCCCGCTCATGCCCGATCGCGAACTGGAAAGGCTCACCGACGACATCGCGGCGCACGGACAACTCGAGCCGATCCACGTCTACGAGGGCAAAATCCTCGACGGTCGCAATCGCTTCCTTGCTTTGGGACGGCTGAACCGCGAGCCGCGCTGGGAGGCTTGGGACGACCAGTGCGACCCACTCGCCTTCGTCATTGCGCGCAACGTCCATCGCCGGCACCTGGGCGAGTCGCAGCGCGCCCTGGCGGCCGCAAGGCTCGCCACGCTCTGCCGCGGCCAAAACGCCAGCCGCGTCGGGCATCCCGGTGCGCAGGACCAAGCGGCGCAAGTGCCAGCGACACAAGGGCTTCGAGAAACGCCAATTGGCGCATCCCGAAATGAGACGCCTGCGACGATCACGATCGACCGCGCCGCCGATCTATTCAACGTCGCCCCCCGCTCGGTCAATCGAGCGCGCCGCGTGCTCGAGCGCGGCGACGCGGCGCTGGTTCAAAGCGTCGAGGAGGGGATCGTCTCGGTCAACGACGCCGCGAAGATCGCGACCCGGCCGAATAACGTCCAGCGGGCGGCGGTCGAGGCGGTGCGTGCGTGCAAGGTCCGGACGGTCTCGAGCGGCGCGGCAAAGCTCGAACGGACGCCGCGCCCGTCGCGACGCAAACCCGACACGTCCAATCCGCGGCCGGGGCCCGACGCGCGTGGCACACCGGGCGCCTCCGAAATCGACCGGACACGTGTGGACGACGAGGCGATGGCCGTCGTTTCACGGTGGCATCTTGAGCGCCACTTCGAGCGCCTCCGCGAAACGCGTTGGAGGGTCTCCGAGCTCAACGCGGTGACCTGCGCCATTACCTTGGAACAGGAGGTGCGCTCCGCTGTCGAGGCCCTCGACGAGGTTGTTCATTTCATCGCCGACTGCCTCGAACGCCCGTCGACGTGAACGCGCCGCGACCAACAGGTAGTCACCCGGGGCAGGGCAATGCAGGGAAAAACATTCATCAACAGTCTTGCCCCCCTGAATTGTTCAGAAGAACTCGTCGCCGTGTCCGTCGATCCGCTTCGCGCCTCGGTGGCCACATCGAACTGGTCGCGCATCAGAGTGGGGATGCGTGCGGGAGAACGCCGTACATTTGGGGAGCCGCTTGGATCAGTTGGCTCGCACTAAGCTGCGAAAACAGCAAATGTTCATTCGCGTGGCGATCGACAAAGGTCTTGATCTTCTGCGCTTCGTCGTCCGACAATGCCGCGCTACCAATAGCGTCACCTCTAATGTGCCCCGCCATACTGTGACCATGCAACGGTGGTCCCATGTCAAGCACTGGTATGCTGGCGGCATTTTGCGAACCGGGAGACTGAGCAAGCCCCGCGTGCCCAATGAAATTCGATTCCGCACCATCTTGGCCAACAACATCGAATCGACCGAGCGAGAGTGTCGATTCGGTTACGCGATAACTGGGCACACTAGCCCCCCCATTAGCCAATCAAGCATGCGCCAAGGCCTTATTTCTTAAGTCGCCCATCCAAGCCGCAGCATCCGGGCTTTTGCGGCTCCACTTTTGATGAAGGTCGTCGAGATCGTCACCGACTAACTCTCCGAACCAACGATACGGACATTGAGCGGCTGCTTGCCATGCCTCAACCGCAAGCGAGCTACGCATGGCGACTAGTGCCTCAATCGCCAACGAAGCGGCCGCCGAGTGCTTGTCTCGCAAAAGAATTCGTGGATTGATGTACGCATGCACCAACTCCAAGACCCGCTCGGCCAGTTCCGGATGCATATCTATTGCGACCGGTGGATGAACCTCGAAGTTACGGAAGATCGCCTTGGCGACTTCAATTTCGAGTTCAATGGAAAGCAGTGATCTGTGCCCCGATTCAAGCAGAACCGCCAGCTCACCCATCCGATCCATCGGCATAATGGCGATGTACTTTCGGATCGCTGCCCCTGCGGCAATTAACTCATCCCGGTTGTTGCTGTCGCGGTGCGCGAGGATGTACTGCCAGAGCAAGGAAAGTAGGATTTCGCACTTTGATGGATCGAAATGGGTCAACTCGATCAAGCAGATCAAGCTTGATGATGCGTTTGTGCCCGCATCAGTAAGCTGTTGTAGAAGATCGTCAGCCGAGACGTTGTCCGGGTTAGGATTGGGATCAACGGGTTCGCTGGTGCTCGATGAAATCAACTGGGGATCCGCCGATTTGTGACCGCGAGGTTTCGCATCCTCCAGGAATAGCGGGCCTTTGTCGGTCTCGAGGGCCGCGTCATATAGGCCCGAGTCTTTTTTCTCTGCGACGCCGCCACAAATGGAGAACATCTCACCAACCGGCAAACGACCCTTGTTCAACGATTTGAGCGTTGCCGTGAAGCCTCGCTGCTTCATCGCTGCGCTCAGGAAATCGTCAAGCCTGCGCGTGATAACTTCCTCGATTGCTCGAGTGAACACGTCTTTGCTTTGCTCGGTTTCACCGGATGGCGGCACTACGATTCGTCCTCTGAAATAGTGGATTTTGTCTTGGGGATGCGGAGCTCGTTCCGAGATAAGAGTTCCTTGGTCATTTTTAACTTTAGCTTGGCATCGGCGATCTTCTCTTCGAACTGCGCGATTTGTTTCTCTGTGACTCGAACCTCCACGACGGCCGATTCACCGTCCGGCTTGCTATAATCAAGCCGTAGGATCGAAAGTGGAATCGCGCCGTCGATTCGCTCTCGACTACGATCAAAAATCGGACGAATATCGCAGATGATGCGAAAACTATCAAGCTCCGCACCGATGGCGTCCACCAGTTTGCGTGCTTTGAACTGCATCGCGATGCCGATTGGTTCAGCCACCAGCTTCCGAAGTCGATCAGTCAGCTTCCGCCGATCGCGAACATCGAGGCGTTCGGCTTTTTCTTCAATCGTCTTCGCCAACGCGTCCATGGCATCTGTCGCGTCCATGTCCGCATCGTGGACTATTCCTCCGATGCGATAAATAATGCTGGCGATCCGATCGGTACTTTCGCCCAGACACTCGCCAACGATCGCGGCCAATTCCGACCGGCTAAGGAAGGCGTCGGACTTTGCAAGTTGGGTCGCTAGCCTTAGATATGAATCCTCGTCGAGGCCAATTATTTGCTTGGCGTCGTCCAAAAAATCTTCATCTTGCGCAAGATGATCGGCCAGGAATTTGAACGGGGGATTCCCGAAAAAGAACGCTCTCGCGCCCATAATGTAATCCTTCCGCGAACCCAAATCGCTTCCCGAGAACCGCTGAGGGCTGCTTAACCCTTGATTTCTAACGACTTTACATCACGATGTGCTTGGTTGTCAAGCGACCGTCTGGAACGCCGCGGGCAAGCGCCTGACTCTGCACCTTTTGGCTGCCGTCGCCGAGCATGAAGCGAAAATGATTTCGGAACGGACGAAAGCCGCTTTGGCCGCCGCCAAGGCCCGTCGCACGGCGCTCGGCAGCGCGCGACCGGGGCACTGGTCGGGTCGCGAAGGCCGCCGCCTGGCCGGTCTATCCAAAGCCCGCGAAGCGTCGGCGGAGGTCCGCAGCCGGAAAGCGAAGGACGAGAACCAGCTTGCCATCTCGATCATTTGCGGTGAGCGCGCCAAGGGTTCCACCCTGGAAGGCAATCGCGGAAACGCTCAACGAGGCGGGCCACGTCAGCCGCCGCGGCAAGGCATTGACGCCGCAGACTCGTCGGCAAGTTGCGATTCGGGAATGCCGAGAGCTGGTAGCAGAGACCGCCGTGCGTAAGTGAAAGCCAGCCCGACCGACCGTTCGGGCTGGCGTAGTGTCGGCCATCGGTTCGCCGATGGGTAAGCGATCATAACGGCCTGGCGCCAAGCCTCAACCATTACGTGCCGACCACGAATCGCACCGGCTGCCGCTGCACCAACTCCAACGCTGCCCTGTCGAGCATGCGCACCTGGAGCACGTGCAAGCCGAGCTCTTTCGGCAAGCACTCGCTGAACTTGAGGCCGTTGAGCGCAGCTTCATCGACATTGGGCAAGAGTTGGTCTGCCGATCTGGCCCGAATGGCTTCGATGGCCCGTTCATTGTCGGCGAGCGGCAAGTGGGAGGTGAACCGCAACGTGAAGCTGTCATGGGCGACCCGGCTCTGAGTGGCCTCGGCCAGGGCGGGAACGATGCAGGCGTTTGCGCGAAAGCCGGCGAAGGTCCACCACTCGCATTCGCCGTCAGTTTGGCGCAACACTGCGGTCCCGTCGCCCCGTAGCCAAGCGAATTCGCCACGAAGCTGCGTAATCTGCTCCTGAGCGCGCTGTGACCAGCAACTTGGCAACTCCTCCGAAGCCAATACGTTCTTTACCGACTGAGAGAGGCGGTAGCCGAGTCCTTGCTCCGAGCCCTTCCATCGCGACCGGCCGCGATCCTCGGATACCTCGACATGTGCCACCTTTCGCTGCCAGTCGATGTGCGTGACACGCCAGGCCCGTCCGCCGAGCAGCAAGGTCCGCGGGCCGTCCTGCTTGCCGACGAATGAGAGCTCGTCAACGAATCCGAGCTCTTGCCGCCCGTGGAGCACGGAGAACAAGGGCGCCGACATGAACACGGAGAGCAATTCCATGAAGTTTCGGCGCCCGTAGGTTTCTTCACCCTGCTGGCCAATGCCAAGGATGCCTTCTTCGTCCCACAGCAGGCCCTGCTCAAGCATCCAATGAACTACCCGCTCGACCCGGTCCGCAGGCATCGCAACGAACGCCGGTACGCCTTCGAGCCGTTTGCGCCAGGTACGGCGGCCGATGCCCTGCTCCTGGCGGACGAGGGCCATCAACTGCTGTGCCAAGACATGGTACGGCTCGGCAGGGGGCTCGATCGGTTCGACGTAGCCGCCGGCCCACAGGTCGATCAAACCCGCAGCCTGGACCAGCGACTCATCGCTTGTAGTCAGGAATAGGCAGTTTCGGAACGATCCCGTCCGCCGTCCCGTGCGGCCCATACGCTGCAGGAAACTCGACACTGTCCGTGGACAGTCGATCTGGATCACCCGGTCCAGGTTGCCGACGTCGACGCCCAGTTCCAACACGCTCGTGGCCACGATCACGCAATCATCCCTGTTCGCGAATGCGTCCTCGGCCTGTCTACGTTGCTCTTGGCTGAGTGAGCTGTGGGTCACAAACACCGTGACGTTAAGTTGGCGCAACTCCGCCCCAAGCTCCTCGGCGCGGGCTCGGCTGTCTACGAAAACGAGTCGCTTCTCGCCCCGATGCAGTCGCGAGATCACGACGGCCGCGTTGGCCAGTGAACCGACGTAGTCGAGTTTGACCTCGGCCTGAGATGTAGGGCCCGCAGGCGGCAGAAAGATCCTACGGGGGCCGCGGCACGTGCCGGCCAGCCAGTCGACCAGTCGCTCGGGGTTGCCTACGGTTGCCGACAGCCCGATCCGCTGGACCTCGCGTCCGGCGATCCGCGAGATGCGTTCCAGCACCGATAACAGGTGCCAACCTCGATCGTCGCCGGCAAAGGCATGAATCTCATCCACGACCACCGCTTGCAACTGGCCAAGCAGGCCGTGGGCATCGACGTTGGGCGAGACGAGCATCACCTCCAGGGACTCGGGGGTCGTCAGCAAGCAGTCGGGCGGATCGCGGAGGATGTGCCGACGCGCCGCCGTGGTCACGTCGCCGTGCCAGAGGGTAGATCGTCGGCCCAGCAGACAACAGTATCGAGCGAGCCGAGTGTCCAAGTTGTTTAACAGGGCCTTCATCGGGCAGATATAGAGGACGCTCAACCCCCTCCATTCGTCCGTGAGCATGCGCGACAAAAGCGGAAAGAACGCCGCCTCGGTTTTCCCGCCCGCCGTCGGTGCCAGAATGATGTGATGGTCGCCGGCCAGGATCGAGGGAATGACCTCCTCCTGGAAAGGCCGCAGCTCACGCCAACCCAAACTGTTGACAATGTGGTGCTGCAGAGCCGGATGAAGCGAATCGAAGTGGCTCACAGCTCCAGCTCGATCTCGTCGACATCGGTGGCGCCCATGGCCTGCCGTTCGACGCGGTTAAGTTCGGACTCGTTGATCGTCAGCGCGTAGTGCCGCCGAGGGTCGAAGTCGGCAAACTGGTCGATGCGATCCAGCACGTCGGCCACCAGCTTTTTCAAGAAGATCCGCGGGGCCACCCCGACTTTGCCGCCGAGCTTGCCGGTCACGGCGCTCGCCAATTCACGGATGTAGTCATCAGTGCAAAGCGCGGCAACTCGGTCTGGCGATGCGGCATACTGTCGAAAGATGTCACGGACCTTGCAGCCGACCTGCCAGAGGCGTTCCTGGTTAAAGGCCGGCAGTCGGATCTGCACTGCCCTGGGGTTATCGAAGCGGCCGTCAGTCTGGAAATCGACGTGTAACCGTTGGGCCAGAGGCTCGAGCCGCTGGATACCCTGGGGCCCATCGAAGAAAGCCGGTGTTCCGGTGATCAGCAAGTAGAGCCCAGGAAAGCGACCCGCGTCGACCTCGTCGATGAGTTGCCGCAGGGCGTTCAAGCTTTTGTCGCGCACGTCGCCCCGAACACGCTGGATCGTTTCCACCTCGTCGAGGATCACGAGCAGGCCGGGGTGGCCGGAGTCCCGCAAGATGAGCAGCACCCCCTGCAGAAAACTCAACGCACCGAAGTGGTCGATGTCCCCTTTGACGCCCGCCAGCCGCTTGGCCGCCGCGGCGACGTTCGGCTGGCCGGCCAGCCAGGCGATGATGGCCTCGGCCGTGGAGCGGTCGTCCGCCGCGTCGGCCTGGCGATAGCCTCTCAGAGCGGCGCTGAACGTGGGGGCCGTCTTGTTGAGATTCGCCAACCGCTGGTCCAACAGCTCATTGGCTCGCGAGAGCAGCCGTTGCGGGTCGCTTCGATCGCCCCCTTCGGCCTTGGCGTCTTCTTCGAGGGTGTAGAACCAGCCGTCGAGGATGTTCCGCAACGCCCCCTGCGACGTGTCGGCGGTCGAGAGCCGTTCCATCAGCCGGCGATAAACCGTTTCCAACCGGTGCAACGGCGTTTCGGTTTCGGATACCTGGACCTCGGAGGTGGCAAACCCCAGTTTGCGCGCATGGTCGGCAAACCAACGGGCGAAAAACGTTTTGCCGCAGCCATATTCGCCGCGGACCGCCTTGAAAACACCACCGCCGGCAGCGACCTTCTGCAATTCGTCGCCGATCGTCGTTTCGAAGCGTTCCAGGCCCACGGCGAAGGCGTCGAGACTGCCGCGCGGCACGGTCCCGCGGCGCAAGGCGTCGATGACCTCTTGCCTTCGTTGCGGGCTAAGACTCATCGCCAACTCCTGATCGCATGTCTAAACCAGGTCGAATTGCCGCAGCAGTAGCTCGCGATTCAGTTCGATCGTGTCGGAATTCTCATCGCGATTCAACACGGCGTAGCCATCGACGTTGAGCACTCGCTGGATGACCGCAAGCAAGCCTCGCAGACTCATCGGCGGGTAATCCAATCCGCGGGCCAGGGCCGCCGCCGTCAACTTCCCGCCGCGCTGGTCGAGCAAGGCGAGTAACCGGGCGAAAATGTCATTCGCGGGAACGGCCCGGCCCCCCAGCCTCCTTTGATTTTCGAACACTGCCGACGCCAAGAGCTTGCCAATCCACGGGGGTGCGGCGGCCTCGGGTGTGGCGACTCTGGCAGGCGATGTTTCGCCCACGGCGGGCTCTTCCGTCACGAGGTCGAACAGCGTTTCCGGGCGCCGACGGGCGACCTCGACTTGAGGTTCCGACGATTCGGCGGGCGGAGCTACCGTGCTGGGCTCGTCCCACCAGCCGGGCGTATCGATCGGCATCTCGGTCCACCCCTCGGGGATCTCGTTCACCCGGCTCAAAATGACGATGGGCACAACCATCTCCTGCGGATTGAGTCCGCCGTGGTAGCCGTTCTTCTTCACGGCGTAGCGGAGCTTCTCGGTCCAAGGCGCGATCAGCCGATGGTTTTCGACCCCCACGCGGGAGCCTGCGATTTGCAATTCACGAGCGGTGGGGCGCCCGTCGTCGGGCCGCCACCGTTCGCCCCCCTCATGTGGTTCCCCGTCCGTTTGGTGATCGACGACATGGCCGTGATCGCTAAGGAAGATCACGATCCGACGCGCACTGGCCGCCTCGTGCAGCAAGGAGGGCAAGACGCGGATTTCGTCGCGTGTCCAGCGAATGTCGAGCTGATCACCCTTGAGCAGGTGGTCGTCGACGGCGTTGATCACCACGCCGACCACGCGGCGCTCGGGCGAAGCAATCGCGTCTCGCACTTCGGCGGCCAACACGGCATCGGCCGACTCCTGCAGCGACGCCTTGTGGAACAAGATCGGCCCGTAGCCGGCGCGGCAATGGGGCAGAAGCGCCGGATGCGCGGCAAAGGCGGCCCGTTCATCGGCCGCCGTTCCCCGTTGCAGCCGGCCGCAAAGCAGGCTGGTGCGCGAGTATTCGGTCACCGAAGGAATGGTGGCGATGCCGCATCGGTTGGCGGCCGCGGCCGATTCACAGATGGCCGACCACTCGTGCCGAGTGACGTCGGCCAGCAGCTCGCGGCACACCGCCACGCTCATGCCGTCGATCACGATGACAAGCACCCGATAATTGGCGGCCAACGGCGACACGATTCGCTCGATGATCCGTTCGACTGGAACCACGTCGTCACCCCCCGGTCCCGCCGCTGTCCAATCGCGTAGCAGCAGGCCAAACATGCGGGCCTGCTCTTCCCGGTTCCGTGTGACCTCGTCGAAAACTCGGGCATACGCCTGCGATAACTCCTGCACGGGATCGCCCAGCAGCGACAGCCGAGCCCAATCGACGAACCCCCCTTCGCGCCAATGTTCGCCGGCCGCTTCGGCCAGCGACCGCGGAGCTCTATCGCCTTTCGCGCGTCGCTCGGCCAGCCAGCGGGTCAAGCGCAGCGCCATGTCGATTCGCTCCAGGCGCCGTGCTTCGTGCCGCGCCAATTCGTGCTCGCGGACGGCCTGGTGAGCTTCACGCAGCTCGTCCGAGGCATCGAACGCGTGATGCGCGGCCATTTCCACGAGCCGGTTGCCCAGGCGCGCAAGCCGCTGGTTGAACCCCAGCGGGGAAACGTGGCTCAGGTAGGCGAATTCCTTGGCCTGAACCTCGGCGAGGATTTCATCAGACCGTTCTAGCTGCTGCCGCTTGAGCTTCGAATCGGTGAGTTGCAAGCGAACTACCTCGCTGGCCGCGGCGCTCCAGCGCTCGACGACGGTCGGTTTCGGAGTTTGGCCGTCGAGGTGGCGTTCCTCGAATTTGCCGGCGGCTCGTTCCAGCCGGCCGGCGGCGGCCGGGTGATAGATGACTCCGGCGGCCAGGCCCAGCGGCACGGCGTCTGGCCGGCCGCTATGCTCGACGCACTGCAAAATGGTCCGCACCGTCGCCCCGGCCCGATCGGCCAGCCAGTCGGCCGCCGCGCGGCGGAATTTCTCAGGCGCTTGTCGAAAACGCTCGACGGCACCCAAGTCGATCGACCATTTGAGCAAACCGGTCACGTCGGGGTGGTCGCCGGTAAGCCCGATCACGCGGTTCAGCAACAAGGGCCAGACGATCTCGGCATCGAGGAACCCGCCGCGGGCCGGCGGGCAGTCGCGCGGGGGGAACAATTCGAGCAGCCAATCGGCCATCCAAGTGTGTTCGGTCAGGCGCGCGTCGATTGAGCGCGCCTGAAACAACGAACGGACGATCTCCCAACTGTCGATCGTGTAGAGCTTGCGCTTGGTCAAGCGAAGCAAGATGTCGTCGCCCAGCGCATTCGCTTCCAAGCCGGTGATGATGACCTTCGTCGTACCGTCGTCGGGTTCGCGCAGCGCCAGGCGCATCGCCAGCGGTGAATCGCACTGGAAGATGTGGTACGTCTGGTTCCCGTCGCGCTTCGTCGTTTCGCCCGTCCAGCGCCCGGCCGAGCGGATGCCGATGGTCCGCGCGTCATTGACCTTGTGGCGGATGGCCGCCACTTGGGCCTTGATCTGGCTGAAGGTGGGGGCCGCGGTGGTCATGGGCCGGGCTTTTCGATGGTCCAGGTAATGTGGATACGGGCGGTTTGGTTCGGGGCCATTTTACCTTCAAGCCGGGTCAGCAGCTCCTTGGCTTCGTCGATTCCCAAGTTTTGTCGCGAGCCCTGGTCGACGATCGCCTTGCCCGGTGGAGGAGGTGGCAGTGGAGGAGCTGGCAGTGGTGGCGGAGGAGGAAATGGCCGCGGAGCTTGCTTCGTGAGTAGCCGCACGGCCTTGGCCTGGGCACCTTTGAGGGCTGAGGCCAGTGGAACGGCGTGCTCGTCGCTGGCCAGCGCTTGCCGCACGTCGGAGAGGATCTGCTGGGCCTCCGCACGGCGCTCGTCCGTGAGCGGCTCCAGGGCTTCGAAAATCTCCCAACCGGCCGTATTCAGATTGCCGTCCAATTCGGCCGCCTTGACGAGGTTGCCGGCCATGGCCGCCTCGCTGCTGGCGACGTCGGCCGCGGCCAGCGCCTCGACCAGCGCGGCGGGCTCCAACTCACATAACCGGTCGACGAGTGCCAGCGTGGCCGCCGCGGTTTTGATGCGGTCGCCCGCGGGTGCCATGTTCAGCGAGGTGGTGCGTTCCTTCAAACGCTGCCAATACGCTTGGCACGCCGGCTTGCCGTCGGCGCATTTTTTCTTGACGGCAACGGCCAATTGACCCAGGTTCGCCACGCTCGCCAGCGGACTGCCGGGGAAGCCAAAGATACTGGCGGCTCGGGCGACCGCCTTACTCCAGGTGGCCGTGTCGGGGAGCTTCTGCTGGCGCACTTCGCACTTTTCAGGCAGGTTCGTAAGCGACACCTCGCAGGGCGAGCCGTGCAGGAAGAAACCACGATTGGTTTGCGCGGCGAACACGACGATCACCAGGTTCTGGGCCTCTTTGGGCAAGCCCATCGGGCGCGGATCGTCGATCCAGCGACGGAGCTGCTCGACACTCATTTCGCCGCCAGTCTCGGCGGCTTTGCGCGTGAAATGAGTCCGCCAATGGTGCCCCAAGACAAAATGGGTGGCATCGGGGCCCATCTCCCCCAGTAACAGCGGTTCGGCAATTTGACGCAAGAGCGGCCGCAGGGCCTTCTCGATCGAAGCGCGGCCGTCGACGGCCGCCGTCGACGGCATCACCTGATCGAGCACCTTGTTGAGGTTGCCCGTGCGGATCTCGGCACCGAACAAGGGCGCGGCGGGGAACTCGTGTTCCAACGCCTGAAAAACCAGGTTCTGTATCGCCTGCGGAAGGTTGGCCGCGATCGGGGGCTGCAAATCAAAGCCGGGCCAAAGTGAAACGAACCGGTCCGAGAGCTCCAAATCGTGCGTCGGGTCGAGCGAATTGGGCAACAGCGCGTCCAGACCGTAGGCGGCGTCGAGATGGCTTTGCACGCGCTGGCCGAGCACGCTCCTCTGGTTTTCCAACACCGATTTGGCGGCGGGCCGGTCTTGGGGCGAAAGTTCGCTGGCGTACTGCGAGAACCGATCGCCCGAGAGAACGTGCTCCAACACCACCAGCAACCCCAAGTCTTTTTGAGCGTCGGCGCTCAAGAAGCCGGGCGCCCAACAGATGGTCTTCGCCCCGCCGTCGTGTCCGTGGCTGTATTTTTGCAGCCGGCTGAGGTCGTCCCTGGGGCCGAAGCCCTGCTCGTCGAACGGATAGTCGATGACCAGCTTCCACGACGCATCGCTATTGGCCAGCGACGTGTCGGACAACTCGCGGATGTTCTTGAACAACACGGTGCAGTTCCGCTTCGTGTTGCGCCACGAAAACTCATGGAATTGCTCGAGTTGGTCTTCCCCTTGGATATCGAGTTGCTCGAAGAGCATTTGGCGCACGCGCCGCATGCGGTTCCCGTGGTTGTCTTCGCGCTCGGCCCTTTTGATGATCCGCTCGGTGTCGACGCCGGAGAGCTGAATGGCGATCGTCGGGTTCGCTTCTTGCCCGATGCGGATTTCGCCCACGGCGGCGGCCCAGCCGCGGCAGCGGCGGAGCACCTCGCCCGCTTCCTTACCGGGGATCGGTGTCTTAATGGTACCGTGGTTCAGCGCCGCCAGCCGTTCGGCGTTGAGCCCTCGCAGCGATTCGACCTCGGGCACCAGCGCGGCCAAGAGCAGCGTCTTGATCAGCCGGTCGTCGTTGCGGAAGGCCTCGCGTTTCGGCTCGCCGTAGGGGAGCTTTTCGATCTCCTCACGGCGCGCGCCGTGCTCCTTTTCGAGCACCGGCAGCAGCTTCTGGTGGTAGAGCCGCTTGGCGTTTTCGAAGTGGATGGCCATCTCAGGGCTGAAGGCCTCGTCGCCGTGGGCGATGGTGTCGAACAAGTCGCCGACGGGCACGATGTCGCCCACGCGCAGCGTGTCGCGCTGCTCGACCAAGAGTTGAACCATCACTTTCAACGCCGTCCGCTCGCGCTGCAGCACGCTCGACACGGCGATCAGTGTTTGCACCAAGGCCGGGCTGAAGGGGTAGACCTGGCGGAACATTTTGCGGTCGCCCTCGCCGGTGAGGAGCACGTTCATCGCCGTCTCGCGAATTTTGCGGGTCTCATCGAAGGCGGCGTCGAGCTCGTCGCGCGCCGATTCGCTCTTGCACTTCAATACGCGCTTTTCGGCGATGGCCGGCAGATTGCGGTCTTCGAGCGTGATCTTATGAAACCGGCCCTCCCAGTGCCTCAACGCGTCGCCGAAGTTCAAGCGGTCGGCGCCGGGCACCGATTCGCCGATCAACTCGCGCAAGTCGCGCTGGCGCGCGACGAAACTGACAATCGGCACGGGACGGTCGGGCGATTGGGCCTCGACCAGCTTGGCCAATTTCTGACCTTCCTGGTGTACGAACTTCAGATCGGCGGCGTGTTGCGCGAGCCACAGCACCAACTCGTCGAGAAACAAGATCACCGCATCGTAGCCGAGCGTGGCGGCGTGGCGGCTGATGACCGACAGGCCCTTATCGAGCGAAAGAAAGGCTTCGCCCCGGCCGCCCGCCTGGGTGTCGTAGGAGCCGAAGAACGTGGCCACCAGCGCCCCGACAAGCTCCGCGCGCTCTTCGGAGCCGGGGGGGGCGGCCATCGCCGTTTCGAAGCGCAGTTCGTTCCAACCCGATTCGAGGTCGCCCCAGCCCTCCTGGCCGGCCGTGTTTTGCCCCAGGGCCGCGAAAAACGCCTCGTCACCCATCTTGGCCCGCAGCGCCTGGGCGTCGCGAAACAGTCCTTCCGCCAGGTAGACGCCGGGGATCCGGGCCTGGGAATGGTTGCGGCGAATGAAATCGACGTATCCGCCCAGGATGCTCGACTCCATGTCGTGCGAGCCCAACATGTGGTACGGCACCAGCAGGAATTTCTTGCCTTCCAGCCAAGGGTTGTGTTTCTGGATCACGCCCGCCAGGTCGGCGATGCCACGAGCGTCGGCGTTGCCTTGCAGGATCTCGTGCAGCACGGCCATGAAGTGGCTTTTGCCGGCGCCGAAGCTGCCGTGCAGGTAGCTGGCCTTGCTGGTTCGGCTTTCGAGCGCGCTCTTGATGAACCCCAGGGCGTCGTCGAAGCAGGCGCGCAATTCGTCGGTGACGACGTAGTTTTCGAGCACGACCTTGGCGCGGTGGACGTCCTCGGCCAGGTGCAGCACGTAATCGCCGCGGTAGACCCGCTCTGGGATCTCGATCAGGTCTTTGAGTAGGGTCATGTTGTAAAAATGTTGGCAGATTTGCGCCCGCACCACTTCGCTTAAATCTGCCCTCCGGGACGCGGTTTTGGGACACCACCTGCATCGAAACATTCCGATATCGCCGTTCCAGGAAACCACTTCAAGAGTCGCCGCCGCATTTCATTGTCGTCGTGAAACACGGCCACCCACACCGACCAGAAGCCCCGCGAGACGGCATTATGCACAATGGATTCGCGGAGCTGGTCGGTTGGATTTTCAGCCAGCGCCTTGCGTGCGAGAATCGCAACCCCCCACGCCTCTTTGCGCTTCTGCCAGCGCCGGTCGCGAGCGCTGAAATCTGGGTGCCCTGGCACTCGGTCCAGGCCGGTCAATTGAATGGTGTTTATCGCAAGTTGCTGATGTGCCGCTTTCAGCGTTTGCGAAACTCGCGGCGGCTCATCCACGTGATAATCGAATGCCAGAGTCGTATTGTCGGTGTCAGGCCAGAGATAGTCGCTTAGCACGACATCGAAATCGCCTTTCACCGAATTGCAGTTATCGCAAGCCAGTAAAAAGTTGGTCCAGACCGTCTTGAGGTCTGGATTCGGTTTCTTGGGGCGGACATGCTCGACATGGATCGAACCGTGCAGACACACTTCGCAATAAGAGCAATAATCGCCGATCCGTTCGATCAGGAAATCGCGGGCCTCACGATAGTGCGAGAAGACGATGGCCTTCCCGGTGGCGTCGGTTGGAGGATCGCCGCGAAGCACGGGCCGCATCAGCTCGGTTCTCCATTTTGGCCGGCAACCGTTCGCTGCAGGTGCAGAAACGCTTGATAGGCCGGGTCGTCGCTGAATGGCAAACTTAGTTCATCAAGTCGGGCGCTCAACCGCCGTTTTTCTTCGTCCGAGGCGTCTGCAACCTTGCTCAGGACTCGGTAATACTCTTCGGCGGCTTTGAGCATATCAAGGTATCGCTGGCTGCGCTGCGGCAATTCGACTCCTTGCACCTCTTCTGTGATGTCTTCGACGCTCTTGTTGACAAAGTCTGCGGCCTGCGGATCGTCCAAATTGATCAGCCGAACGGCGCCGCTGGGCGGCAACGATTGGATGACGAACGGCGAATGCGTCGAGCCGATGAACTGAATCTGGGGAAACGCGCTCATCAGGTCGCCGATCACTCGTCGCTGCCATCTGGGGTGCAAGTGAAGGTCGATCTCGTCGATCAACACGACGCCGGGCGTATCGGTCAGTGCGGCTTCGCGAAGATGAGGGTTGAGCGTCGCGCAACGGACCGCGATGTCGGCCACCATTGCCACCATATTTCGGTAGCCGTCGCTCAGGTACGTAAAGGGAAGCGATCGGCCGGGAAGTTCGATGATCAGTTGATCTCGCTTCACGTCGAAATAAACTCGATTCGCACCCGGGACGCACGCCATCATCGCTCGACGGCAGGCTTCGAGCGTTCCAATCGGCTGCTCCGCTTGCACGGCCGCGATTTCCTGAGTTTTGAACCAACGCAGAAGCCGCTTTTCGTCAGACGCCGGATCGAGACCATCCAAGTAGCCCATGAACCGGCTCTCCGGTCTGAGAGTCGTCACCTCGCGCTGCCGCTTTTGCACCCACAATCGACCGGTGCCATAGAACGAAATCACGGGCAAAACGACCCGAGCTCCCGCCTTGACTTGTTCTCGAAGTCGGGCCGCTTGATCTTCGATCCATTCCGCGCCTTTACGGGTTGTCCGTCCGTCCTCAGTGGTCAGCTCTCGTCGCCATCCACCCTCTTCGCCCCCAATTTGCCCTCTGCACTGTACAGCCGCGGGAAACTGCGCCTCGGCTGTGAGAGCGTCGCCGTGCGCGTAAAACGCCAGCCGCGCATCGTCTCGTTCGATGCTTTTGGGGCTCGCTGGTGACGGAAACCCTAGAAACAGCGAACCCAAGCCGACAGCCATGCCGTTGAGCAAGGCCGTCTTGCCTGTCGCATTATCGCCGACAATCAAGTTAAACCGGGGCGCAAATTCGACGTCCCGTTCCGTAAAGCAGCGGAAATTTCGCAGATGTAGTCTGTCAAGCCGCATAAGATCCTTGATTCGCGGGAGACGGCCAACGGCCGATTGTTCCATGGTCATGCCGGTGATATCCGGGCGCCTGGGCGTCGAATCTCATGGCTCGCTCAATTCACAAAGGAGGACGCGGATCGACACCAAACGCCGGTTCTTACGCGTGACGTCGCCGTGGAGCGTAACCATTCGATTCAGCGACACGATCACCGCGCCGGCCATACTTCGCTCGAACGTGCCACGCACCTCCTCGCCGCCGGCGAGCTCGACCTTCAACGTTCCCCTTGCCAGATCGACGGCGATCAGCCGCCCTTCGAGCGCCTCTCGTTCATGTTGCATATCGAGCCGGCGCTTCAGATTGTTTGCGACCTTCTTGATGTAACCCGGTTCGATCCCGATGTTAGGCGTATCGTTCAACAAGGGAAACTGGCCGGTCTGGCCGCGAGCCCAAGCCGGTGTGAAATTGGCGTAACGTGGATCAGTCATGACGGTAGTCCTCCAGCAGCATCATGGTTCCCATACTTTGAGTTTAGCTGATTGTACCTTTGGCGTTCGAGATCAAACCCAACGCGAACGCGTCATTTCTTCCCCCGCCGTCCCGCCTTTTTCGGCGGCACCCAGGCCCTGATTTCCTCTGCCGTCTTGTCCATTTGGCGGGCTTCCTCGTTGATGAAACCCTCGAAGTAGTCGCCCATCTTCAGACCGTTATAGTCGCTGTCGGGTTCGTTGTGCCACTGTTTGAGCCAGGGCAATAGCTCGTCCAGGCCAGCCAGCAAGGGCACGAGGCGCGGGTCGTCGCGGCCGCCCAGACGCTCCTGGACGTCGACGAAATAGGCGCTCACGGCGCGGGCCAGTTGCAGGTGGTCGTAGCCCGCCCAGGCGATCATCGCCGTGCCGTCGGGGCCTTCGCAGTGCGGGAAGCTCACCCAGCGCTCCTTGGGAACGTCGAGCTTGCCCCGCAGACGCCAATAGTCGGAATTCAGGAAGTCGGAGCTGACGTACTTGGGGGGGATTGGGATCGCGTTTGGGGTTTTTGGTTTTGGATTGTGGGGATCGGGAGCGGAATCCAATTGGCCATTGGCAATGTCCTCTTCGCGTTGCAGTCGCCAGACCTCTTCCCACTGGGCGCGCTTCCGCAGTCCGCTGGGCTTGTAACGCAAAATCGGCAAGAGGGGCACACTCTCGGAGGCGACCAATTCGGCCACCAGCTTGTGTACGTCGAAGGCCGGGTCGTCGCGGTACAACTGCGCGACCTGGAGAAAATCGCCGTCTTGCGCGGCGACGTCGGCCAGGCGGGCGACCGACGTGAGGGCGACGTCGAGCTTTGCCGTGGGCCGCCCCTCGTCGTTCATCCGCCCGTCGAAATCGAAATAGCTTTCGAGCCGGTCGAGCAGCCAGGAGCGGAGGGCACCGTGGGCTTGCTCGTCCCAGGGGACCGTGTTCCAGCGGCGCTTGTACTCGGGCTGTTCGATCAGGGCGATTTGGGGGTTCGATTCGATCAGCTCGATCCGCCGCTCGACGACTTTGCGGTAGTCGTCAGGCCAATCGGCGGGCAAGTCGGCGATCGGCGTCGAACCGTGCCGCTCGAACCAGGTGGTCGAGAGCTCGCCCCGCGCCAGCTTGCGTGCTAAGACAATCTCGAAGGCGCGCTGGCCCAACGCCACGGGAGGCAAATCACCAGTGGCGAGCGGGGGGCGTAAGCCCCCTGTTTGGTTCGCAGCGGATGCTTGGCCCGCCATGGGCGTGTAAGTGAGGTCTTCGTCAGTCAGGCCGTAGAGACGGTAGCAGTCCCAATCGAGCTCCTCCTGGCCGGAGATCATCTGGCCCAGGGCCAGATCGTGCGATCGGCGGGCAAAACTCCAGGCCCGCGCCGTCGGCGTGCCGGTCGTCAACACGTGTGTCGGAAGCAGCCCTTGACGGCTTTGGGCCACGCCGTCGAGAAACTGTGCCAAGCGAAGGGGGCGCTCTGAAGGAAGCGGAAACTCGAGGAGCTTGGTTCCGGTGTACTCGAAAAATCGCTCCCACGCCTCCGCAGCGATCCCGCCACCAATCCCACCACCGCCCTTGTCGTGACACACTTGCCGAAGCCAAAAGGCGCCGGCCGAACTGTTGAGCAGCCCCAAG
>DATLQY010000229.1:0-3128 GCA_035534975.1 Pirellulales bacterium | reverse complement strand
AGCGGCGACGCCTTTCGCGGCCTGGGCCTCGAAGCAGGTCTGGCCGTTCTCCGCCGCGTTCGCGAAATCACGGGCTTGCCGGTGACCACCGACGTCCACGAGTCGCAGCAAGCGGCGCCGGTGGCGGAAGTCTGCGAGTTGCTGCAGATTCCCGCATTCCTGGCCCGACAGACCGACCTGCTTGTGGCGGCGGCCCAAACCGGGCGCGCGGTCCATGTGAAAAAAGGACAGTTCATGGCCCCATGGGACATGCGGCACGTGGTGGCCAAGCTCGAATCGCACGGTTGCCGCGACGTGCTCGTCTGTGAGCGGGGCACCTTTTTTGGCTATGGGCGACTTGTGAACGACCTGCGATCGATCCCGCAAATGCAAGCTTTGGGTGTGCCGGTCGTTTTCGACGCCACGCACAGCGTACAAGAGCCTGGCGGATTGGGATCCGCGACAGGCGGTAACCGGGCGATGGTCGAGCCGCTCGCCCGCGCCGCGACGGCCGTGGGCGTCGATGGCCTGTTCTTCGAAACGCACCCCGATCCGGACGCGTCGCCCAGCGACGGACCCAATATGGTTCCTCTCGACCAATTTGGCCCGTTGCTGGCCCGGCTGATCAAAATCAGGCAGACCGTGGAGGACCTCGGTGACTGAATTACAAACGGCGGCTCGCATTCGCCTCCCCTCGGCCGTGGCGCTGGCGCTGGTCTGGGTGGCGTGTGGCGGCTGCACCCATGGGAAACCCGCCATCGGTACCACCGCGACCACGGCGACCAAGGGTCAACAGGCGACGGAGGTCTTCAAGTACGCGATCGGGCTACTCGACGACATGGACGAATCCGACGCTTCCGCGGCGGATCGGGATGAAGATTCCGCAAACCTCGCGTTGCGTCAGGCCGCCGAGAAGCTGCTCCAGGGGGGCACGGGAGCCACCGTGGTGGCACAGCTCAACCAATGGATCGCCTCACAAGAGCCGCTGGCCGATTGGCGGCCCGATCCTCTGCTCGAAACACTTCCCGCGTCGCTCCGCACGAAGAAAACCCTGGCGGAGCTCGCGGCAATGTCGTTTCCCCTTCGTGATGGGCCGGAACTGCGACAGACGGTTTGGTTGCGCAGCGTGGCTGCCGCCGTCACGAACCAGGCGACCGACGATCTCGACCGGGCAATTCGGCTTTTCGATTGGACGGTCCGAAATATTCAGCTCGAATCGCCGGAGAGCTTGTCGTCCGCCGCGGCGCACTTGCCGTGGCAAACCATCGTCTTGGGTCGCGGTCAGGCGAATGAGCGGGCGTGGGTGTTCGCCCTCTTGGCGCGGCAACAAGGGCTGGATGTGGCGATGTTGGCCCGCCAGGCGGCCAAGGCCGACGAGCCGGATGCGATGGGGCTGGCGGCGCTGGCGGTCGACAACCGTTTGTACCTGTTCGATCCGCAACTGGGACTTCCTGTTCCCGGACCCCAAGGCAAGGGTGTGGCGACGCTTGACGAGGCCGCCGGCGACGATGCGCTCTTGCGGCGGTTGGACCTCGATGCCGACCATCCCTACCCACTCACATCGTCCGATTTCGACCAGGTCGTGGCGATGGTCGAGGCTTCACCGAGTTATCTTTCGCAGAGGATGTGGATTTTGGAGTCGCGTCTGACGGGCGAGCAGCGGCCCGTGCTTGCGATGGACGCCGGCGACCTCGCGCGCCGGCTGCGTGCCTGCGACCACGTCTGCGACGTACGGGTATGGCCGTTCCCCTATCAAAGGCTGCGCGAGGCCGTCAGGCGGAAACGGGTCGACGACGACGCGGCGCCCTTGGTCATCGCGGCCGATCCGTTGTTGGTCGAATTGGAGCCGTTTGTCTTGCCTTTCATGATGAAACGCAAGAAGAACGAGAAGCCTACGCCGGTTCCGGCGCTTTGGCGCGGCCGCGTGCTGCACTTGCTCGGGAGGTTCACGGGCGATGAGGGGGCCAACTTCTATTATCAGTTGTCGCGACCGCCAGAAATCGATCTGGAACAGCAGGCGGTCAAGGCCTTTGAGACGGCTAAGGCATTGGTCAAGGCGGGCCCGGAAGGGCGGGAGCGGGCCGAGCAATTGGCCAGCGCCGCCGACCGAAGCATCGAGTTGATCCGCCGGGCCAAGCAGCACGCAAGCTATTGGCTGGGGGTGGCCGCCTTGGAGCGCGCCGAGCGCGAGCACCGCCGTGAGCTGTACGACACGGCGATCGACTATTTCGTCGAGCGCACGCTGGCCGCCACGCCCGACGGACCCTGGACCCACGGCGCCTACTACAACCTCGCCAGGACCTATGAGGCGCTGGGCCAGACCGACAAAGCCTGCGAGACGTACCGCCAGGACGAGAGTACACCCCAGCACCACGGCAACGTGCTGCGCGCCCGTTGGTTGGAAAGCGACACGACCCCGCCGGGCAAGCAAGATTGACGCTGCCAATTCAAGGGATCGGTGGCGAACCTGCGTGTCCCAAAAGTTCATCGACCGCGGCGCCGATGTCGGTGCGCGACATGAGGGTCTCGCCGACAAGAATGGCGTCAACGCCGGCGGATTCGAGACGCTCGACGTCGGCGCGGTTGCGAATGCCGCTTTCGCCAACCAGCAGGCATTCCTCGGGAATCTGCTCTCGCATACGCAACGTGTGCTCGAGGTCGGTGACAAAGGTTCGCAGGTCGCGGTTGTTGACGCCAATCAACGTCGCGCCGGCGGCGAGCACTCGCGGCAGGTTTTCCGGCTCGTACAACTCCACCAGCGGGGACATGTGAAGCTCGACAGCCGCGTTGAATAGCGCCCGTAAATGGCAGTCGTCAAGGCACTCGGCAATCAACAGCACAGCGTCGGCCCCGGCGACGCGGGCTTCGAGCAGTTGGTAACGATCGAGAATGAAGTCCTTTCGCAGCACGGGTAATCCGACTTCGGCGCGGACCCGTCGAAGATCTTCGAGCGATCCTTGAAAATACGGCCCATCGGTAAGAACGCTCAGGCAACTTGCGCCGTGGCGCTCGTATGTCTGGGCGATGGAGACCGGGTCGAAATCGGCACGGATCACTCCCTTCGACGGGCTGGCCTTTTTGACCTCGGCGATCAACTTGATCGGTCCCTGCGCGGTGAGAGCGGCGAAGAAGTCGCGCACCGGCGGCGC
>DATLQY010000228.1:0-3411 GCA_035534975.1 Pirellulales bacterium | reverse complement strand
CCCTCATAAAACTCATTCCCAACAAGAACCAAATCATAAAAAACACACGCGACGAACTGCGCAAAGCCTTGCTGGGGCTGGAGGTTGCGGCCTAATCTGATGTCATTCAGAACAGTCCCCACGATGTTTGGGATTACGACGGCGTCAACGAGCCGCTACTGGTCGATATCGTCATGGACAAGCCGGCCCCCAAACCAGCGAAGGAACCGGCGGTCAAGCCGGCAAGCAAGGCGGCGAGCAAGCCCGCCGCCAAACCGGCCGACAAGAGCGAAGGCAAGAAGATCAAGGCGCTCGTCCAGGCGCACCGCAACGGCTACTTCTACTGCCTCAATCGGGAAACGGGGGCGTTCATCTACGGCAAGCCGTTCTGCGAGGTCACTTGGACCGACCGCGGCAAGGGTTCCGACGGGCTCGATGCGAAGACGGGCCGGCCCTTCGTCAGCCCCGGCGCGCTCCCGACGGAAGAAGGCGTCCGCGTCTGCCCCGGACCGGCGGGGGGCAAGGAGTGGAACCCGATGGCCTACCACCCAGGCACCGGTTTGGCGTACGTGCCTGTGATCAACAACTGTTCCAAAATCACTTCGGGCAAGGCTTTCTTCATCAAGGGGCAGCCCTACTGGGGCAGCTCGCAGACCCTCATCGAAAACCAGGCGTCCGGCTCGTTCAAGGCGATCGACGTCAAGACCGGCGAGATCCGCTGGGATGTCGCCACGCGCTCGCCGATGGTGGCCGGAGTGCTGGCCACGGCGGGCGGACTGGTGTTCACCGGCGACGCCGAGGGCTTTTTCACGGCCTACGACGCCGAAACGGGCGAGGCCGTGTGGAGCTTCCAGTGCGGATCCGGCCACCATGCCTCGCCGATTACCTACATGCTCGACGGCCGGCAATACCTCGCCGTCGCCGTCGGTTGGGGCGGCTGGACGGCCGGCTTCGCCGGCGACGGCGCTCCCTGGCTCCGCAACGCGCGCCGCGGCAACACGCTGTTCGTGTTCGCCCTGCCGGAGAAGAACTAGCTTGCCTGAAACGCGCGGGCGGCCGACAATACGAAAGGGATCATTCGCGGTTGTATGGGGAGATACGCGATTTCGGAGACTGACTATGATCGACGCGACAACCGATCAACCCCTTCGAGTCTCGAAGGAGGGCAACGCGGGGCCGTACATCATGGTTCCCGTGCTGCAACTCGAAAACGTAAAAGGCGTTCTCGAAGCCAATAAAGTCTCCTATTGGGTTGACGAGGAGGCCATATCGCTTGACGGAAAGCCGGAGATCATCATCATCAATCTCGGCTTGCGGACCGACGCGGCGACGGTTCAACGTCTCTTGGACGGAATTCCCTGAACGCGTTGAGACACTCACACGATGGCATTGGTCGACGAAGTCCGGGATCTCGCGAGTCGGACGCTATTGGCTTTGGACGCGAGCCATGACTACTATACCTACACGAAACGGGTGTGGAGGTTGCTTCAACAGATCGTGAACGAGGGACGATCATTCAGTTTCCGAAACGTGACGACCGGCACGAAGGTAGACGAGCGAGCGCTTCTCGCGCAGGCACAGCTCTATGTGACGGATTACCTGATGCTGTCGGCCTTCCAGCATTTCGTCTCGCTTTTCGAGGACTTTGTTTTCGACTTGCTCCGCCATTGGCTTGCGGTCTATCCAGGGAGCCTATCAAGGAAACAAGTTGAGTTCGGCACGGTGTTGAAAGCGCCGGACAAAGGCGCGATTATCTTGCACGTCGTGGACAAGGAGCTGAACGAACTCAAGTACCAACGGCTGTCGGATTGGTTCGCGTACGTCGAGAAAACGATGCAACTTGGTTGCCCGACTGGCGACGAGATCGAAGAGCTTGCTGAGATCAAAGCGTCTCGTGACGTGATCGTGCATGGTAGGGGAATTGCGAACCTGACGTACGTCGCAAAATCGGCGGGACGTGTTCGGTGCAAAGAAGGCGAGAAATTGGAAATTCCAGAACGATATCACCGTCGAAGCTGGGAATTAATCAGGAAAGTCGTGCGGGATGTTTCCGATGCCGCCGGCAAGAAGGCGTGACCTGCGCCAAATGTTTCGTGATCCCGCAAAGATCGCGTAAAGACAGTAGCGGAGAGTGCTGTGAAAATCGCAGGATTCCGAATGAAAAACGGCGAATCATGGCCCGTCATTAACTCGTTTCGCATTTCACATTCTGATTCTTGCATTGTTTCTCATGGATCGGTTGCGCGCTTGCTGGCAAGGGCCACTGCGACCATCACCCTCGTGTTGCTTGGTTCTCTTGACGTGGCGCCTGCCCGCGCCCAGGAGAAGCCGAAAGTCCTGACGTTCTGCGCCGAGCCGTCCGCGATGCCGCGCACCGGAAAAGACATCGACGGTTCGCCGCGCGGGCTCGATGTCGCCGTGGCCAGGCTGGTCTGCCGGAAACTGGGCCGCGAGTTCGAGATTCACTGGTGCGCAAGTCCGGCCTGCTCCCGAAATTGTTTGCGCAGCGGGCGCTGCGACGTGATTCTCGGCCATCCGATCGACGAGGGCGCGCCTAAGGACATCGCCTCGAGCGTGGCTTACGCCGGCGGCCAGTTCGGCCTGGTGGTTCCGCGCGACACGCGAGGCACCGGTTCGCTGGCGGACCTGATCGATAAGCGCGTGGGTGTCGTGGCCGGAACGGTGGCCTTGCCGGAGAACAAGCACCTGGTCGTGCATTATCAAACGCGCGAGGAAGCGCTCGATCGGTTCGCGGCCGATACGCTCGACGCTGCCTTCATCGACGCCGATTTCGCCGCCTGGCACCTGCACCTCCACCCGGACCTCGACCTGCGTCTCGTGGACGGCTACGTGCCGCGCGAGCATTGGAACCTGGCCTTGGCGGCGCGCGCAACCGACGCCGCGCTCTTGGTGGAAATGAACAAGGCGCTGGCCGAGTTGGCCGAGTCGGGTGAGCTGAAAACAGCCTGCGCCGAACTGGGCGTGCCGTACCGCGCGGCGTTCACGCCGGGCGCGGTCCGGGCCGCCGCAATCGACTCCTGGCAACGGATCCAGGACCGGGGCGAGGTGCGTATCGGCATGGACCCGGCGAACCTGCCTTATACCAGCGCGAAAGACGATCGACCGGGCTTCGACCTCGAGCTGGCGCGGGAGCTGGCCCGCCGGATCGGCCTCAAGCTGCGGGTCGAATGGCTCGACGTCCAACGTGAAACGGCCATCGGCAAACTGCTCGAAAACGAGTGCGACCTGAGCCTTGGGGCGGCAGTGGATGCGAATGCCGTCGAGGATGAAGAGCAATTGGCCGGTAAGGTGATTTACTCGCGTCCCTACTATGGCACGGGTTACCTGCTCGTCAACCGCTCCGAGGGTCCGCGGATCAAGACGCTTGCGGAACTGAAGGGCCAGCGATCGCGCCGCTTGGGGACCGAAGCC
>DATLQY010000227.1:0-7834 GCA_035534975.1 Pirellulales bacterium | reverse complement strand
TTCGACCGCCGGGCCTGCCTTACTCAGGCGCCCCAGCGGTCGATTTTCAGGCCTTCCCGCTGGCCACGTGGGTGCCGATTCCCGCCTGCGTGGCTGTTTTTTCATGCGCCACGTAGTTTCCCGGATGGACGCCACTGACGGCTCGGCGTATCCTTGGCGTGCTTCGCCAGTCGTGCGCCGCGAAGCGGCTGTGCTCCGCCGGGCGTATCACTGCGACGGAGCTTTTTTTTTCTGCCGCGCGGGATCGACCTAGTGCATTCTCTGCGTGAATGCCCGTTCAGACACCCGGACGTTGAGCGTCCATCTTGACCAGACATTGCCCAGGGCGCACAACGTAAGGCATCGCATGGGCCTGATTCAGGCCAGTGCAATCAAGTCTGGGTGGTTTTGGCACGTATCTTGCTTAATGGAGCGTTCGGAGGTTCAAATGAACGCCGAATTCTTCCATCACCTTCACGATACCATCGTCCTGCTGGGCGGCGGCACGCGGATCGCCAAGATGGTCGAGCGGTACGATAGGCTTACGGAGTCGGACGCCGACGAACTTCGCGACTATAACGCCAATCTGATCGCGTTGACGAAAGACAAACTTGCCAATATCCACAAGCTGAAGATCCGCGCGAGCGACGAGTAGCTACGGCTCGCAGGTCTCCTTCCTGTTGGCGGCCACAAGCCGGTAATTGTCCGATACGTCCAGGTCCTTGCTACTTTCGCTGTGCGATTTGCAGAGCGGATAGATATACCGCTTAGTATCTGAACTGCCGCTCTTTTGGACGTGAGCACCAACCAAATCTTTGCTTAGGCAACTAATCACCAAGCAGTACACTGTGGTCTGGCCGCTGAATTTTTCCCAATGCTTAAGCCACGATCCGCAAGGGCAGGCGCCATCCGACGTTTCGCCGACGTTCTTGATTTTCATGACCCCTCCCTTCACGATTTTCATGACCGATCCTTTCAGGGTGCGTGGTCTCAACTGCTGGTAATTGGCCGTAGTAGGGCGTGTTCATGGCGACCATGATAAGCCCATCGCTGGGCACCGGCAACGTCCTGGTTTTCGCCCGATCACGTGTTCGGGATCTCGATCACGAACTCCGTGAAGGTAATCCGCTTGTAATCGTCACGCTCGTAAAGCAGTCCAACGCGAGCGCTGGGCAACAGCGCCAGGCACGAGTAGGCCGCCGAACCGTCGTCAATCAGCCTGGTCACCGGCCAGGATTTGCCGCCGTCGAAGCTGGCGCGCACGGTCAACCGGCGACGCGCCTCCCGCGAGGCGGGATTGGAAAAAAGCAGCACCGCATCGGCGGGTTGGCGAGGATTCGGAAAGCCGATCAGGCTCGCCTGGCAAAGTGGCTCAATCAAGGTTTTGTCGAAGTCGAGGCTGGACCACGTTGCGCCGCCATCCCCGCTGCGTGCAATCGCCCGCATGCCGCCGCGGTCGGGCCGCTTGCCGTCGCGGCCCCAGTAGTTCCGCATGTTCATCAGCAGTTGGCCGTCCGCCAGCTCGACTACCTGGCACTCGTCGGTGTGCGGCGCAACGGTCCCGCCAAGCTTCCAGGTCTGGCCGTGGTCGTCGCTGAACAAGGCGTGGGAGTACATGACCCGCTTGCCGTCGATCTGCTTGCCGTGATCGCAGGGGATAACGAGGCGACCTTTGCGCGGTCCGTGCCGGAGCTGGATAGCCACGCCTGGCCCAGTCGCGTACCAACTCCAGTCGGGCTCCTTCACGTCGGCGGTGATCGTCCGCGGCGGAGCCCACGTCAAGCCGTCGTCGTTGCTCGACGTGACAAAAACGTCGTCGTTGTTGCGGCAGAAGCTCAGCCAGATTGTGCCCGTGGCTTGGTCGAGCACCGGGCAAGGATTGCCGATGGTGATGCTGGCCGTTCCACCTTCCTCGTGGACGAGCTCGATTGGCAGCCAGCTCTTCCCCGCGTCAGCGCTGCGGCGGAGCACCAGGTCGATATCGCCGTCGTCGGCACGCCCGGTCTTGCGCCCCTCACAGAAGGCCAACAACGTGCCTTTGGCGGTAACGATCAAGGAGGGAATCCGGAACGTGTGGTAGCCTTCCCTGCCGCTGACAAAGACGTCTAACCCGATTTGAGCTGGATTCTCGTCGCCTGCGGCAGCTTGACGGGCGTCGAACGGCTCGACGAGCAGGATCGCCAACGAAACTAACGTGGAGGCGATGCGAGGCAACGTCGTGGTCGGGGATGGTAACATGCGTACCAGCTTGATGTGTCGGTTCGCGAAACACAAGAGACGCGACAGCCAGCGATCCGCAAACCATGAAACGCCGACTGCGCAAACCGAGATTAACGCTGGCACAAATTCTCAAGGCAAAATCAGGCAAAATCAGACACCCATACTCCGTGTGCCGCGCCGACGCCATTCGTTCCCCGATGCGGACCAGCATAAGGTGGGTCCGCAACGCCCCTTACACCAATTTCGGCGCTGGCGACCTCCGCGCATCGCGTTGACCGATGCGGGCAAGGAGAGTATGGGTGTCTTGAATTGACGTTGAATTGACGTCAAACCGGGATCGCACGGGCGAGCCTGATTCGGTTTGTCCGCGGGGAACGTCGTTGAGGCTCGACGTTGCCGACAAGCTGGCCGCGTACTTCAAGCAGGAACTCGTCAAACGAAAGGCGAAGTAACCCGATGGGAAGTCTGTTTCGTAAGACCGCCACAAAGGCGTTGCCCGCCGGGGCCGAGATTTTCACCCGAAAGGGCGAGCGGTTCGCCCGATGGCTCGACGCCAAGGGCAAGGCCCGCACGGCGCCCTTGACGAAGGCCGGCAATCGAATCGTTGTCACGGCCGCCACGTTCACGGCCAAATACCGCGACGGGGAACGCCACGTTATTGAGGTTGCTACCGGCTGCCGTGACGAAACCGCCGCGCGTTCCGTGCTGACCACGTTGGAACGCCGGGCTGAGCTGGTCAAAAGCGGAGTGATGACCTCGGGCGAGGGCGCGGTTTCTGATCACCAGGCTACGCCTCTGGCCGACCATATCAAGGAGTACCTCGACCATCAAAAGGCGAAGGGGGCTTCCCGTCGCGTCGATGACGTGCGACGCCAATTGCAGCGCGTTGCCGATGACTGCGGATTCGTCCGATTGACCGACTTGACCGCTTCGAAGTTGGAGCGTTGGTTGATCGATCGCGCCGCCGCCGACATGGGAGCGGCGACGCGCAACGACTATCGAATTGCCTGGGTCAGTTTCGCCAACTGGTGCATTCGCACTCGCCGGCTCGTTACCAACCCCTTCGCCCTGGTCGCACGGGCGGACGCGAAAGCCGATTGCCGGCGCAAGCGACGGTCCCTGACCGAGGCCGAGTTGGTCAAGCTGCTCGACGTGGCCCGCCGCCGGCCGTTGCTCGACGCGATGACCGTTCGCCGCGGGAAGCGTAAAGGCGAGGCCGTTGCCCGTTGCCAAGCTCCGCAGCGACGTGCGGGCGAGACTGGAATTGCTCGGCCGCGAAAGTGCGCTGATTTACAAGATGCTGGTGCTCACCGGGCTTCGACGTGGTGAGCTCGCTTCGCTCACTGTGGGCCAGCTTGACCTGGAAGGGCCAATGCCGGTGCTCGTTCTGAAGGCCGGCGACGAAAAGAATCGTGACGGCTCGATGTTGCCCATTCGTCGCGACCTTGCCGACGACTTGGCCTTGTGGATCAAAGACTTGACCCAACGCAATACGGGCGATCCTGGCGCGTCTGAAGGGCGGTCGTGCCTGCCGTTGCCTGGCGTACCGCTCGACGGCAAGCTGCCAGGCGATACGCCATTGTTCGACGTGCCGCGCGGGTTGGTCCGCGCCCTCGACAAGGATCTGGCCATGGCCGGTATTGCGAAGTGCGACGACCGCGGCCGTACCGTGGACGTTCACGCCCTTCGCCATTCGTTCGGCACGCTCTTGAGCAAGGGCGGGGTCGCACCGCGAACGGCGCAGGCCGCAATGCGGCACTCGACGATTGACCTGACCATGAACACCTACACGGACCCTCGATTGCCCGACGTTCAAGGGGCCCTCGACGCGTTGCCGGCGCTACCTCTCAATGGCCCTGGCGCCGATCTTCAGAAGCAACGGGCGACGGGGACGGATGGCCGGTTTGCTCCAGCGTTTGCACCAACTCCTGACGATCGGTGCAAACCGGTGTCAATTCGTGGCAATCCGGCAGGCTTTGAGGGCGCCGATACGTCGGAGTCAGAAACGCAAGAAACCCCTTGTTTTCCGGGTGTTTTTGAAGCGGAGGGCACGGGATTCGAACCCGCAACCGGTTTCCCGGCACCACATTTCCAGTGTGGCCGCTAGCCATTCGCTTACCCTCCCTACGAGCCATAAATTCTAGCCGACGATGGAGCGATTGCAAAGTGAATGCCCGCGGCTCCCCCCCGCTCGCCTAGCTTTCATGCGCTTCCATCCACGGCGGACGGAAGGCTCGGCCAGGGGTGCGCAAAATCGGGGTGGATTGGAGTGAATCGCCGAAGGCTGTTAAACCCGTTTTTGTTCCGCAACGCCCGGCTGTTTCGAAAAATGCCACCGGCTTGCCCGCGACCCACTGCGCGGGTGCCCCGGTTTCACGTTTTGGCATCTACATACAGCCGGCCCCCATACCGCGCCCCACTTCCCGGCCACTGCCTTCGGCCTTCGGCAGCGGCCGGGAAGTGGGGCCGCAACGACCGGAAAGGAGGATCGCCTTGAGTAGCCGCCAACGTCAGTAACCGCCGGGCAAGCCGGTGGCATGGCCGAATGACAGATAGTATACGCTTGACACGTATACTAACAATCATTACACTTACAACTGTTGAGTCTGATTCCGGGTCTGAATAACGATTTTAAGGAGGTCCAATCATGCCAGTCCACCGCGAATGTCCATCGCCTATCGTGCGTCCATCATCCAACGGGGAGCGATGCGCCGATCGGGATCACTGCTCCGATGGGGAGCGGCGTTCCCATGGGAAGAATGGGGCGGAAGGAACGGAACGCGTCGAATGGCTCTGGCCTGGCCGTTTGGCCCTGGGCCAACTCACCATTCTCACTGGCGGTACGATGTCGGGAAAAAGTTTCCTTTCAGCCGATTTGGCGGCCAGGGTCACTAACGGATTCGAATGGCCTGACGCGATTGGCGACCGGGCTGACGCCGGCAACGGCGAAATCCCACCCAACGCGAAGCCGGCACGCGTGCTGATCGTGCCAGGCAACCCGTCGAGAGCACGCAGGCTCTGGCCCCGGCTCGCGGCGGCCGGCGCCGATCTGGACCGCGTCGTCGTCGATCAGGCGGATCGGAGCAAGATCCCGAATGACGAGATCGTCGCCTCGATCGACGAGGCCCTGACGCGCGCCGGCGATTGCAAGCTGGTGATTTTCGAGCCTCCGCCCCTCGCCTTTGCCTCGCGGGGGGCGGAGCTCGACGAGGAGTGCGTGGCGTTCTTTCAGTCGCTGGCCAATCTGGCCGCGCGCCGCGAGTTGGCAGTGCTGGTGGTTGTGGGCCTGCGCCACGACTTCTCCGCGCCGGTGTCCAAACGGCAGTTGGGCGCGCTGGCGTCGTGCGGTGCCGCGATGTCCGTTTGGGCCTTGCTGCGCGACGAGGCAACGCCCGAGTTGCGCTACCTGGTCGCAGCCCGTTCCACCGAAGCCGACGATCAGACGGCGATGGCCTTTCGCGTCCGCCAAGACCGGTCGTGCGCATCAAGCACCGCGGCTCGGGTCGAATGGCGTGCCGACGTTCTGGCAACCGCCGATGGCGCATCGCGCGCCTTCGGCGGCGCGGCGGCCAGCCGCCGCGCGGTGCGAATCGATGCCATGCGTTGGCTCAAGTCGCTGTTGCTCGACGGCGGGATGCCCGTCACCGAGATCCAGCGCGAGGCCAGAGGCGCGGGCTACTCGTGGGCCACTGTCCGCCGCGCACAGCAGGAACTGCCCGTCAGCGCCCATCGCGAATACTACGACGGTAGCGGGCACTGGCTCTGGGAAATGGAGGCCGACGCCTGGATCGCCGGGCAAAACCGTGTCGCGTCAGACAAGAAGCCCCGACACCTGGACGAGTTCCAGTTAATCAACATGGCAACCATGCTGCCGGTCGGCGAGTTGCCGGTCATAGCCGCAGATGGGCCGGCGGACGATTTTCGATCGACCGATTGCAGGGAGGTCACCGATTCGCGCACGGTTGTGGGCGCGGCCATAACAAATGGCCGGCCGTCGTGCGACGGCGACCCGACTCGCGAGCAAGGTGCTCAACTGGTGCGGCAAGGCGCTCAACTGGCGGGGCAAGGCGCTCAATTGGCGCGCGAAATCAGCGGCCGGCTGACACCGGCCGCTCGCCCAGACCAAGACGCTCAACCGGCGCACGAGAATGGCCGGCCGGCTGCTGCCGGCGGCCCGCTACGGGACCAAGGTGCTCAACTGGCGGGGCAAGGCGCTCAACTGGCGCGCCAAATCACCGGCCGGCTGACGCCGGCCGCTCGCCCAGACCAAGGCGCTCAACTGGCGCGCGAGAACGGCCGGTTGGCTGTTGCCAGCGGCCCGCTACCAGATCAAGGTGCTCAACTGGCAGGGCAAGGTGCTCAACTGGCGCGCGAAATCACCGGCCGGCTTACGCCGGCCGCTCGTCTCGAGCAAAGCGTTCAACTGGCGCGCGAAAATGGCCGGCTCGCTGTTGCCAGCGACCCGCCGCCGGAGCAAGGAGCTCAATTGGCGGGGCAAGGCGCTCAACTGGCGCGCGAAATCACCGGCCGGCTGACGCCGGCCGCTCGCCCGGACCAAGGTGTTCAACCGGCGCGCGAGAATGGCCGGCTGGCTGCTGCCGGCGACCCGCCGCCGGACCAAGGTGCTCAACTGGCGGGGCAAGGTGCTCAACTGGCGCGCGAAATCACCGGTCGGCTGACGTCGGCCGCTCGCCCAGACCTAGGCGCTCAACCGGCGCGCGAGAATGGCCGGCCGGCTGCTGCCGGCGGCCTGCCGCCGGACCAAGGTGCTCAACTGGCGGACCAAGGTGCTCAACTGGCGGGGCAAGGCGCTCAACTGGCGGAGCAAGGTGCTCAACTGGCGCGCGAAAATGGCCGGCCGGCGGTTACCGGTGGCCCGCGGCGCGACAGCGCCGCCGCGGCCAAGGCAAGGCGCATGAAGCGGAAAGAGAAAAAGAGGAAGCGTAGGCTCGTGGCGATCGGTCTCGAGCGGTAGATCGTCGCGGGGAGTTCTTTGGCAATTCGGTTAAACATTACGGAGGGTCCGCCGGTATCCGACGGGCTTGCCGTCGGCGGCGCGCGCGCCGCCGATGGCGAGCCGCCGGGTATCGTCTTGAGAGCCTATTCAACTTCCGGAAGCGATGGCGGACCGCGGCTCCGGTCCACCTGAGCTGGCACCATTGCGCCCCCTTCCACGCCGCCCCTTGGCCTTCTACACTGGCGGTTCTCGCCCCCTGTTCGCGTCACCGAGGAGTTGTCCACGCATGGCCAAGAAGTCCGGCACGTACCGTTTCAGTTTCGGTCCTTGGAACATCTCGACCGGCGCCGATCCGTTCGGCCCGCCTGTCCGCAAGGAGGTGGCCTTCGCCAAGAAGATCCGCGTGTACAAGCAGTTGGGCTTCGACTACGTGCAACTGCACGACGATGACGTCGTGCCCGCCGATTGGGACGCGACGCAAACCGCGCGCGGCGTGGCGAAGGTCAAGCAGTTGCTCGACGGCGAAGGGCTGAAAGGCGAATTCATCGCTCCCAGGCTCTGGGAAGACCCCCGCACGATCGACGGCGCCTATACGGCCAATAGTTCCGCCGCGCGCCGCTATGCCCGCGACCGCAGCCGCAGGGCAATCGATATCGCCAACATGCTCGGCATCGACCT